>JBDSEW010000163.1:0-25126 GCA_039919825.1 Chitinophagales bacterium
TTGCGAATATAGTTGCTCCATCTGCATGAAACAAAAATAACAGAAGCGACAGATATGCACGAAAAAAAAGAAGCTGCCCTTTTTAGAGACAGCTTCTTTTTAGAGGTAAGAATTACGCTTTAATGAGAAACTATAAATTCCTTGCGAAGTGCCGAACCATTACTGATGACTTCGGCAATGTAGGTTCCGCTCTTAAAGGAATTTACGTTGAGGTTAAAAGTATTGAATCCTTCTATGGCAAGGATAGATTCTGAATACATCTTTTGTCCCAGAAGGTTGTAAACACTTACCTGTACATCGCCCTTGCCTTCATTCTTGAATTCAACGGTCATGTTGTTGAATGCAGGATTGGGGTAAACAGCGATGAGTGATTTATCAGGGTTGACCTCACCATCCATTTCACCTTCCGCATAGCGGAATGCTGATGCACTTGTTTGCACCAGCATCGTATAGCACTGTGTAGTGCTCATTGCGCCACTGTAGCCATACACCTGGATTTTATAAGTACCAACAGTGGTGGTATTATAGATAATGGTTTCGGTGGATGTGCCTCCCAATTGTGATGTTTTAACATTGGTGCCTGATGGGTTGTACAATTTAATATCGTAGTCGGCAGGTAACGTGCTAAGGGTGATCTTGATATTCTTGTTGGTAGTGGTATTTGCGAACGACCACCAGTCAACATCTGTTGAGGTACTGATTTGTGAAAGAATATTTGATCCGATGGTTGCTGCAGACGGAGTAGCACTGCTGTTGTTTGCAGTTTCTCCCGTTTCTGAGCATCCACCACCGCTTCCTGCCTGCACATTCAATGTGTAATCTTCCACTTCACCTTCTGCAAAAGATTCGCAGGATGTTGCCCCTGCGCCATATTTCATGCTCACTCTCATACGGGTAGCTGCAGTGCTTGCTGTGGCAGGCACTGAAATGGTCGCCGTATTATTACCTGTTCCGCTTGAAGAGAACGAGGCTGCCGTTTCACCAGCATCAACAAAATCCCCGTCAGCATTCCAGTCAACGAATACTCTCCATTGCTCTGCGTAAGTGCTACCTGAAAAACCTGCACTGGTAGTGATGGTATAATTTGATCCTTTTGTAACATTTGTGGAAAGGGATGTACCATTGTAATAGCCACCAGCATCTGCGCCTGAACTTCTTGAAATGCTTCCGAGCGATACAAGATCAATGTATTCATAGGTTTGACTGATACCATTCGAAGCACAATACGTTGTTCCTCCGGAAGAGGATGTAGTGAATGAAGATGCTGAAGAATAACCAGAACTCCCACTTGCACAAACAGCCTGCACCTGGTAGTTGTAGGTGGTGCTGGCAGTCAACCCTGTCAATGATTTGGAAGTAGTCGTGGAAGTAGTGGTAGTCCATGTTGAACTACTGGACAATTTGTACTGAACATTGTAACTGGTTGCACCACTCACTGCTGACCAGCTTACTGTTGCGGAAGAACTCGTGATGGCTGAAGAACTTAAACCTGAAGGTGTGCCACATGATGTGCTGGGAGGTGTACACCCAAGCGATGATGCGAGGGAGAGTCGTGTTCCACCTGTTCCGAACAATGCCTGCATACGGGTTTTTTGGCCCGCGGTAAACATATTCATGCAACCATCATCGGTATAGTCCATGTAGTTCATGAACATATCACCATTAGGTCCATTTGTGCAGGAAACAGTAGGGAAGGTTGGACAGCCATAATTTTCATCTGCCTGGTTAGGTGTGTCAGCACACTGGTCAGAACCAGAACAACCGGTGCCATCATCACCCCATATGTGGTAGAGATTGAGCCAATGGCCCACCTCATGGGTTGCTGTTCTTCCCTTGTTATAAGGAGCCGCTGTGCCCGGTGAAGCAATACTTCCAACAGAAGAGTATAAAACCACTACTCCGTCGGTTGCTGCCGAACCTCCCGGAAATTGAGCATACCCAAGTAATCCACCTCCGAGGTTACATACCCAAAGGTTGAGGTAGGAGCTGGCTGACCATGCATCATTCCCACCGGTGCTGTTATGCTTGGCATCGTCATTTTGAGAGAAGGATGTTTTGGTAGTTGACTTATGAATAATACCATTGGTAGCGTTACCACTGGGATCACGTTGCGCAAGACAAAACTGTACTTCTGTATTTGCTGCAATTGAAGTCCATACAGAGGGAGTACTGCCTGCATCTGAGTTGGTGCGTGCGAAATCCGCATTCAATTGACTGATCTGCGCCTGCACCTGTGCATCGGAAATATTTTGTGCTGTGGTATTGTAGAGAACATGTACAACTACCGGAATGGTAACCACCGTACGAGTTTCTCCTGGGTTGGAGGCAATGTACGATTGGGTTGCATTTTCAATGGCTTGCATGCGTTGTGCAAGATTAGGATCCTGTTGTTGTAACCAGTTGAGATGATCCATAGTACCGCAATTGCGAAGCTGCGCGAACGAGCCGCCGGCCATTACCAATAGGATGGCCAAAGAAAGGAAAGCTTTTCTCATGTGCAAAGGGATTTAAAAGGGTTAGAAATTAGGATAGAAAGGTAGTTAATTATAGGTAACTGCCGTTAGGTTAAACCCAAAAGAGTAAGGTAATTCTCAAAATTGCGTTGTTTGGATATTGTAACTCAATGCAAATTGGAAAGTGCCTCTGAAAAGAACCTCTTGTTCACCTCAAAAAAATGGTTGTACGGTACATAGTTTTTCAGGTGGAGGCAGGAAAAATATAATATAAGAAATGCTGGATACAGGCTCAACTCCATTGGCACGTAAAAAAAATATTTCAAATTGCGACATTTTTCGTAAAACTTTGTATTTTTGTCGCGTGTTAAGTTAGCTGCAATGAAAAAACAAAAGAAAAGGGTGGTGTACCCTGTGCCCGAAGAAGAGGTATCAACAGTTGAAGAATATGCTCCGATGCAAACTACTACTGACCTCCGGATGATATTAGGTGGCGAAAAAGCAGTCGCTCAACCACTCATCAATGATGCAGACCTGATTTCCCTCGCGAGAAAGGGAATAAAGCTGGCATCAGTAGTGTCTGTATCCGAGCATCTTTCAATTTCTATGTCTAAGATGAGTGAGTTGTTGCATACCTCACAACGTACCTTTCAGCGAAAGAAAAAAACCGATATTATGAGTACTTACATCTCAGAACAAACTATTGAAATTGCTCAGATTGTATCCAGGGGCCTTGAAATCTTTAGCACCAGGGAAGAATTTAATAATTGGCTGGCCACACCTTTATTAGCTTTTGGAAATCAACCTCCATTAAATTATTTAGATACCACTTTCGGAACGCAGTTTATTTTAAAAGAACTGGGACGTTTACAACACGGCGTTTATTCCTAATAACCCAAAGGATGTTTTTTTACCGTGTAGCCCATAAAAAATTCCTTCACGACCTGAGTGGTGAGGGTGCACGATTATATGGTGGCAGATGGAACAGTCCTGGAGTTTCCATGGTATATACCTCCCTTACTTTGGAATTGGCGATGTTCGAGTCCATTGCACACAACACCTTTACATCACTGATCAAACATTTTGGAATCATTATTCTTGAGGTAAATGCAAAAGTTTCGGCTGAAGAATTACTGGATAGCAGTTTGCCGAAAAACTGGAATAGTTACCCGCCGCCGCCCTCCTTAGCCAGAATAGGTGATCGATGGATAAGCAGTAAAAGTTCTCTCCTTCTGAAAGTGCCATCTTCATTATTCTCCTCTTCCGGCAACAGTCTTATCAACCCCAACCATCCGGAATTTAAAATGATCAAGGTGGTTGAAGTAAAAGATATTGCTATTGATGTGAGGTTGATGGAGAATCTTAGAAAGTAGCTTGAAATGTAGTATATGTGCAGGTAGAATAATCAGAAATGTTGTTATGCAAAACCTCATAGGTTTGAAAATCCTATGAGGTTTCTCCAGCGAAAGGTTGGTATGCCCATACACTACTTCAATGCTTTAAATAATCCCGACAACAGCGTGATCGCATTTGTAATAGTTGACTCACTTTCTACCGGAATTTTCAAATAGGTTTTTCCTGTTTTGCTATCCTTTTCCGTCAGGTTCCTCGCTAAAGTCTCGGTTGCATCTTTATCTGACAACGTCTTCAGCAACTGGCTCATAAAGCTCAAACCGGTTTCAATTAGATCACTGTCACCTGCAGGTTTAGATTCAGCAACTTCAGGCGCCGGCATTGCGTCTTTGGTAGTTGCAATATCATCGTCTTTGAACATTCCGATTTGCTCTGGCGATGGCGCCGAACTCTTTTCAGATGTCACCTCTTTCATTTCTTCAAATACTTCTTCACGTGCTTCAACCGGTTTCAGGGTACCGGTAATCTCTTCCACTGATCTCATGAACTTTTTAAATTTCGATTCTCCCATGAAGATGTTGTTCTCGCCATTATCAAGAATCCCCTCTGCCAGTGCACTCTTGAACTTTAACACCTCCAGCATTCTCTCTTCAATGGTATCCTGAGAAACCAAATTAGTAATGGAAACATTTTTCTTTTGGCCCAGGCGATAAATTCTGCCAATCCTCTGCTCCAATACTGCAGGATTCCAGGGAATATCAAGGTTGATCATATTTGCAGCCGCCTGCAGGTTTAATCCAACACCCCCAGCATCTGTTGAAAGAAATATCCGGCATTCAGGATCATTGGTGAAATTAAAATACAGATCTCTTCGCTTTATTGCAGGAACCCCGCCATGCAAGTATTCAAATTTAACTTTTCTTTTATCCAGTTCTTTCGCTACCAGCCTTGTCATCCGTTCCCACTGACTAAAGATCACTACCTTTTCTCCTTCAATAATAAAAATCTCCTCGAGGATATTCATCACCTCATCAATCTTAGTCTGGTAATTTGTTTCCTGGTCAATGATGTAGGTGGAATCGCATACCATGCGCATCATATTCAGATTAATCATCAATGACTTGCGTTCTTTCTCCGTCAGAAATCCCCACTTCTTCCATTTGCTAACCAATTTTGCAACATGATCTGCATACTCTCCATGCAATTCCCGCTGCTGCTGTGTCATTGTTACAAACAAATTCTTATCTCTCCTTTCGGGAAGTTGCTGAAGAACTTTCTTCTTCGTCCTTCGGAGCAGCGAACCGGTCAGCACTTTTGAAACCTCATGCAAATCCTGATAACCAATTACTTTTCCACGCTCATCCTTTACCTGGTGCTTAGAAAGAAAATTATAAAGTGATCCGAGCAAGAAAGGATTTACAAACTGGACAAGTGAATACAATTCCTCCAGGTTATTTTCCAAAGGTGTTCCTGTAAGTACCAAAGCATAATTAGATTGTAGTTTTTTTACATGCTGCGAGATTTTTGTCTTCCAGTTTTTAATGCGTTGTGCTTCATCCAGTATGATCAGGTCCGGCTGTTGTGCATTGATGTATGCCCAATCATTGGTGATCACGTTATAAGTCACAATCTTATAAAGGCTTCCGTCATCCGAGTAGATTCTCATCCTCGAAAGCAGATTTCCTTCTACTACGGTAACACTGCTTTTGGTAAACTTCTCTATTTCACTTTTCCACTGGTATTTTAATGAGGTTGGACAAACAATATAAATTTTTTCTACGCCGAAATATTGTCTCATCAACTCAGAATAACCAATGGCCTGAATGGTTTTCCCCAGACCCATGTCATCTGCAAGAATGGTTCGGCCGGCTTCAATGCAGAATCGAATTCCTTCTTTTTGATAGGGAAATAATTTTGCGCTGAAATCTTTAATTTCAGGTAAAATGCCGCCTGAATACTTCTTCATAAATAAATCACGCTTTTTCTTTTCCCTATAACTGATTATATAATCCATAGCATCGGCATAACAGCGAAAAGAGTGATCTATCGAGGCCGCCTTTCGAAGCAATTCTTCAATCTTTGCAAATCCATTTTCGTTCAGGCAGTTTTCTTTGTCAAAATACTCTTTGAAGAACCTTATAAACTTTTCCTGCTTATCGGTTCCAATCCTTACTTTCACTTTTCTTTCTCCCCTATAAGAAAGAAAAATAGAGGAATAGGCGGGCTCATATTTTTCATGCAATATCCGACGCAGTGCCGGCTTTTTATTAATGGTTGCCAAAACTGCCTCAATGTGTTTACAGGTACCTAACTGGTTGGTCTTAAAATCATAGCAACTACAATAGTTTAGGGTATTGTCCTTGCTTCTGATAGCTACCTTGTAAGTATTCTTTGAAGTGGGATTAAAAACTTTGTAGTCACTGAATACACTCCTGGTATTTCCGGCATGCGTAATTTTAAACTTTTGCTGCGTGGCAATTTGCTTGCGCAATATTGCCTGCCATTCCTCCACACTCAGGTCACTCGGCTTTGTGAGGTGAGAAATAGTTTCTTTTTTCGACCATTTTATTTTCTTTGCTTTGAATTTACGCGGTTGAATTATTTTTTTCCTCATAAGTTGAAATTTGCAGTTGGTAAGATTAGCCGTTATCTGAGGATTTAAAAATAGGGTGTGAATAACTTTTTACAGGAGGCTATCTTTCCATTTATTTGAAATTTATCAGTGCACCATTTCTATTCATTAAACCACTGAAGATGCACCAACATGTAAAACACCTACTTTTGATTTATGCCTAAACCTATGCGCCTTTCCATATTGGTAAACGAGATTCAGGAAACACTTGAAAATCGTTTTGAAGGAGAAGACTTTTGGGTAACTGCAGAAATAACCGATGTCAAAAAATACAGCAACAAAAGATGGTGTTTCCTCAAGTTTATAGAAAAGGAAGGCAAAGCCATTATCACAGAAATTAAAGGTGTCTTTTGGGGAGGTACCTATTACCAGGTTGAAAAGTTTGAACAACAAACCCGGCAGCCTTTTTCCAGCGGACTGGAAATAACTTGCCTTGTACGTGTGCGGTTTCACCAGCGATATGGCCTTACCCTTGAAGTGCTTGAAATTGATTTCACCTATGCACTGGGAAAACTGGAAATGGATCGCCAGGCAGTGCTTGCCCGGTTGCTGCAGGAAAATACGGAAAGCATTCAGTTGATTGATGGACAATATGCTACCAGAAATAACAGCCTTCCCTTATCTATGGTGATACAACACGTTGCTTTAATTACTGCCCCGGGCTCAGACGGGCAAAGAGATTTTTTACAGGAGATTGAAAAGAACCGGTATGGTTACGGGTTTTTAGTTTCTGAATACTTAGTGCAAATACAGGGTGACCGCTCAAGTGAATTGATCATGCAGCAATTGCAACATATTCAATCCGGGAAAGAAAAATTCGATGTGGTGGTAATCGTCCGGGGTGGCGGCTCTCAAACCGATTTCAAACCATTTGACGATTACGAACTCTCGAAATATGTAGCTTCATTTCCCATTCCAATACTCACCGGCATCGGCCACGACAGGAATACAAGCATAGTGGACATGATGGCACGGCCAAATAAGACGCCTACCAAAGTGGCCACTTACATCGTTGATCACAATTTTAGCTTTGAACAAGAGGTGATTGCACTTAAAGACAGGTTCTTCTCCCGTATTCAGGAGATTATGCAGTCAGAAACGCAAAATTTTTATACGCTGAAGGAAAGCATTGCAAAAATTATAATAACGTATCTGCAAAACCGAAAAAGCAACATCGAAGCTATAGAACGGTTGGTAAAAAATCTGAGCCCATTATCCATTTTATCAAAGGGTTTTGCGATCGTAACAATGGATGATCAAATAATTACTGATCCGGGTAAAATAAAAAAACAATCAGCTTTAAAAACCATTCTGAAATCAACCATCATTCACACTACCGTAACTGAAAAAACACCTTATGAAAACCAACCTGACCTATAGCACTGCCTTTGACACCCTCGAAAAAATTGTCGCACAAATGGAGTCGGACGAAATACAGGTAGATGAACTCGCTGAAAAAGTGAGGCAGGCAAAAGAGCTGATTGCATTCTGTGAAAACAAATTACGCATGGTGGAAAAAGAAGTTGAAAAAGCAATCAGCGAAAAATAGTATCCAGTTTATGAAAAAAATATAACTATTACCCTCTCTTTTCTTGAATAGAGCGGAGCTTTTCAGAAATAAATTAATCAACAAAATTTCCCACTTCAACTTTCTAGGCACCAGGTTTTTGAAACCTGCAATGCTCCACTGCTTCAACCAGTTGTAGCTGCCAGGGGTGTTTTAAATTAATGGCAATTCTGTAATCATCCTTACTACAAGCCGCTGTTTTTTAAAATCATTCGCAAAGAAGTACTACCTTATTGGTTGTGAACAGTTCAGTAAGATAAGCCTTGCAAAGATTCATACGGCCTAAAGCAATACGGGCATGATAGTACACACACAAATCATTGTTGGAAAATGAATAATAAACCACCATTCCGTTCGCAATCAGATTACCTTTGATGAAAACACTACCCCATCAAATAAAGGATTAATCCCATAAATTGTTTGTATGATTTTTTTGTAACTTAGTCATCCAAAAAGAAAAACTAATATAATTTACATCAGAAAATCAAGTAAAAAATAATAAAAAATAATTAATTGTGCAGTGAAGCATTTCAACATATTGCAGCTTCTTTTCGCACAAAGAGTTCCTGCATCTCCCATAGTAACATTTCATATCTATTGAATAAAAACCTTTACCATCTATGCATAAATCTACTGTCTACTGGAGCATATTGCTATTATACATATTCTCCTTCACCACAATCACCATTAATTCTCTTAATGCGCAGGTTACACCGTATTCCATCATTTGGCAAAGACCGATCGGCGGTAGCAAGCAGGATGAAATCCGCAACCTGGTTAATACGCCTGACGGTGGTTGTGCTTTCACCGGCTTTAGCAAGTCTATAGATGGTGATGTTACCTTCAACAAAGGAGATGATGACCTGATGGTGGGTAAAATGGATGCCTTTGGTCGCATTGAATGGATAAAAACCTATGGTGGTAACGGACAGGAATGGGGACGTCACATTCAACTAACCGAAGATGGTGGATATATAATAGCCGGCCACGCCACTTCACTTGGCGATTTTCTGGATGTTAAAGGTAACAATGGGGGGTTTGATTATTGGATTGTAAAGGTTAACAGCAAAGGTGAACTTGAATGGCAAAAGACACTCGGAGGATCAGTACTTGATCTCGCATACAGTGCGCAGCAAACCCCCGATGGTGGATATATTGTTTTTGGCGGAGTCACTTCTTCTGATGGCAACATCATTGGCAAGACAAGTACGGATGCCGATTACTGGTTGGTTAAGCTTGATGCGAATGCGAACATCATGTGGCAAAAAGTGATCGGAGGCAGCAAGCATGAAGAAGGCAGCTCTGTAGAAATTACCGCCGACGGGGGGTTTATCATCTCGGGTTTTACTACATCGAATGATAAAGATGCTACCGGCAATCACGGGGCAGATGATGCTTACATTGTAAAGACTGATGCATTGGGAAACATCCAATGGTCTAAATGTTATGGTGGCTCCGGAGAGGATGCGGCGCGTGGTGCTGTTCAAACTTCCGACGGTGGATATATTTTCGCCGGCTACACCAATTCAGAAGATGGTGATGTAGTTGGTAAGCATGATGACCAGGATTTCTGGGTAGTAAAACTCGATGCAGGTGGTAATATCCAATGGCAAAAACCGCTTGGGGGCGGATCACTTGAATATGCATACTATATTGAAGAAACACGTGATCACACCGGTTATTTGGTAGCTGGACATTCCGGATCTAACAATGGAAATATTTCCGGCAATCATGGTCAGTATGATTGCTGGGCGCTGGAACTTGATCTCCAAGGAAAATTAGTTTGGCAAAAACCGCTTGGAGGCTCAGACAATGACTACGGACGTAGTATTACGCAAACTATTACCGGTGATTATTTGGTTTCAGGATATACCAATTCCATTGACAGTAATGTTGCCGGCGAGCATGGAGGTACTGACGGCTGGATCGTAAAACTTAAAGGCGACTGTTTCCCTCAAAATTTTTACCAGGATGCTGACGGTGATGGTTTTGGTAATGCCTCTATGAACGTACTTACCTGTGATATTCCGGCTGGTTACATCTTAAACAATACCGATTGTGATGATACCGATGCATCAGTATTTCCCAATACCGCAGAAGTTTGTAATGGCTATGATGATGATTGTGATTCCCAGGTGGACGAAGGAGTGCAAACTTCCTATTACCGTGATGCTGATGGAGATACTTATGGGGATCCCGGTGCAATAAAATTGGCCTGCGCTATAGGTCCTGCTGGTTATGTCTCAAACAACTTGGATTGTAATGATGATCCTGCTATCGGCTTCAATATTCATCCATTGGCAACGGAAACCTGCAACAGCTTTGATGATGATTGTAATGGAGCAACAGACGAAGCAGCAAAAGTTTATAACTATACCGAAAATACTTCAGGTGTGCCCTTTTCTTTTTCAATCCATGCAACCGCCACCAACCTCACCCGCGTGAATGGCTCGTTAAACATTGTAAGCTGTGAAACCGGCTTTTCCACCAAAAGTTTTGCTACAGGTAATTCATTCAATAATTCCCTGCCTGCTATAGAATTTACCATTATTCCCTCAGCAGGATATGAACTTCATGCAAGTTCGTTTTCTGCCAATCTGAGAAGAGCCAGCAATGGACCCGCAAAGGTGCGGTATGCTTACAGCATCAACGGGGGCAATTCCTGGATTGATCAGGGACTCGATCAGGTGATCAATAGCAGTCCTTGCGGTTTTACAACCCCAACTTCCTGGGACTTTATTGATTTCACTACCACGCAACCTGTTATTTTCCGGATCTATGGATACAGCGCATCTTCGGCCTCCGGTGTACTTCAATTGCTGAATGTCAACTTCAATGGCACCGTTTGCCTGATGTTTGATGCAGATCATGATGGATATATTGCTTCCCTGGATTGTAATGACGGCAACGCTTCTATTCATCCAAACGCCATTGAAAAATGCAACCTCCTTGATGATGATTGTGATAATTCCATTGATGAAGGTGCTAAAACAACTTTTTACGCCGATAGTGACAACGATACCTATGGTAATCCTGGTGTTACTGTATTATCCTGTTCAGCACCCGCTGGCTTTGTAATTAATGGTGAAGATTGTAACGATGCCAGTGCTTTAATTCATCCGGGCGTTACTGAAATATGCAATGGCATTGATGAAGATTGTAATTCACAAATTGATGATGGCGTTCAAACCACCTATTATGCGGATAACGATCATGACAACTTTGGTAATCCAAATGCGATCACCTTTGCGTGTTCTCTCCCTTCCGGTTATGTAACCAACAACAACGATTGCAATGATGCCGCAGCAGCAGTGCGTCCCAATGCAACAGAAACATGTAATGGTTTGGACGATAATTGTGATGGTATCACAGACGAGACCGTAAAAATTTATAGCTATACCAGTAATGTTTCAGGAATACCTGAAACGATCGGTTTGGTGGCTACCGGTTCTAACCTTAAACCTGTGAATGGAGTGGCTATTGCCGTTGGATCTTCTGCTTGTCCAACTGGCTTTTCAACTAAGAACTTTTCTACTGAAAGTTCTTTCTCTACTTCTCTTTCTGCGGTAGAATTTACCATCTCTCCCATTGCCGGCTACCAGGTGAATGGAGCATCATTTTCTGTTGAGTTGCGAACAAGTGGTTCAGGGCCCTCCCTGGCTCGCCTGGCTTACAGCATTAATGGTGGCAATAACTGGATAACCGATGGAATCGACCACACCCTGTCCAGCGCAGCCTGCGGTATCACCACCGGATTTAACTGGGACTTTCCGGATTTCTCGACCGGACAATCCGTTATGGTTAGAATTTATGCTTTTAAAGCTACCGCAATTTCTGGTATCCTACAGGTTATGAATACAAATTTCAATGGAAACATCTGCCAGATATTAGATGCTGACAACGATACCTACAATACTATAGTCGATTGTAATGATGCCAATCCTGCCGTTCATCCGAATGCAGTGGAAGTATGCAATACAATTGATGATGATTGCGATACACAAACTGATGAAGGTGTAAAGACTATTTTTTATGCTGATGCTGACAATGACAACTATGGTAACGCGGCTGTTGCTACCTTAGCTTGCAGTCCGCCTGCAGGTTACACTTCCTCCAACACAGATTGTAACGATGGCAATAATGCCATTTATCCCGGTGCTCCTGAAAAATGCAATGCTATTGATGATGATTGCGACAATCTTTTTGACGAAGGGGCTCTTGCCACGTTCTACGCCGATGCCGATCATGATTCCTATGGAAATAAAAAGGTATCAGTAGTTACTTGTCCTGCGCCGGTTGGTTATGTTGCTGATGCAACGGACTGCAACGACGCGGCTTTCTCTATTCATCCGAATGCGACAGAAGTATGTAACCTCATTGACGACGATTGCGATGCAGCCATAGATGATGGTGTGCAGCTAACTTTTTATGCTGATAATGACAACGATACCTTTGGTAATCCTGATCAATATATACTGGCCTGTACTGTTCCGTCAGGTTACGTCTCGAACAATGCTGATTGTAATGATGCAGCCGCTGCCATTCAACCGAATGCGCTCGAAATCTGCAATGGCATTGATGACAATTGTAATGGTGCACAGGATGAATCTGTTCAGATCTATCACTACGTTGACAATACCAGTGGAATTCCTTTTTCTATTGTTGCAAATGCTGCAGGAACCAACCTCACCGTTGTGAATGGTGCTACCAGCAGCTCTGTTTGTCCTACCGGATTTTCAACAAAGAATTATCCCGTGGTCACAGAGTTCGATTCTTTGCTGGCTGCAGTTCAATTCAGCGTGCTGGCCAATAACGGTTACGAAATTGGAGCGTCGGCTATATCAGCCAATCTAAGAAGCAGCAGCAGCGGGCCATCCCTGGTACGATTTGCATATAGTATCGACAATGGTGCAACCTGGACGGACGAAGGTGTCAATCACACAGTAATACGGGATGCCTGCGGAGTAACCAACCTCAATATCTGGGACTTTGATGATTTCACCACCGCGCAAACACTTATTTTCCGCGTCTATGGATTTAATGCTTTTGCAACATCGGGGATTCTGCAGCTCCTGGATGTAAATTTTAATGGCACTATATGTCCATTGGCAGATGACGATGGTGATGGATATAATTCTTCAATTGATTGCGATGATAACAGTGCCTCTATTCATCCTGGAGCCCTGGAACTATGTAATGGCGTGGATGACAATTGTAATGTTGAAATTGATGAGGGTGCAAAAATTTTATTCTATGCGGATGAAGACAATGATAGTTATGGAAATGTCGCGATCAGCATACTCGCCTGCAATGCTTCAACAGGATTTGTAGCAGACAATAGCGACTGTAATGATGGCAATGCGGCTATTCATCCTAATGCAACAGAAATTTGTAATGGGGTAGACGAAAATTGTAATTCTCAAATTGATGACGGTGCAAAAACAACTTTTTACGCCGATGCAGATGCCGATACATATGGAAACCCGAATGTAACAACACTCGCTTGTACTTTACCGGCAGGATATGTTTCAAACAATGCCGATTGTAATGATGCGAATGCTGCAATTAAACCCACTGCCACCGAAGTGTGTAACGGTGTGGACGACAACTGTAATGCAACTACAGATGAAGAAATATTGATCTATAGCTATCTAAACAATCTATCTGGAATTCCCTCTGTAATCTCAGCAAGCACAACAGCATCGAACCTCACTACAGTAAATGGCGCTGCAACTACAGCAGGATGCTCCACCGGATTTTCAGTTGTAAATTTCACCAGCACGGGTTCCTATTCTACGTCATTACCAGCTATAGAATTTACCATCACACCTGCAAGTGGTTTTCAGTTGCAGCCGACTTATTTTTCTGTAGACCTGAGAAAGAGCGGAGGGGGTCCGGGTTTCGTGCGTTTTGCTTACAGCATTAACGGTGGCAGCACCTGGATCGACCAGGGAATAGATCAAACAGTTCTCTCTAACCCTTGTGGTACTAGCACCGGTTTCACTTGGGATTTCAACAACTTCACAATCAGCCAGCCACTTAAATTCAGGATCTATGGATTCCAATCGAATAATTTATCCGGCATTCTTCAGCTGCTCAATCTTAACCTTTCGGGAAAAGTCTGCCCATTAATTCTGGATGCGGATAATGACGGATTTAATAATACTGTTGATTGCAACGATAATAATCCGGCAATCAATCCATCTGCAACAGAAGTTTGTAATACGGTGGATGATAACTGCAATTCACAAATTGATGAAGGAGTAAGTTTTACCTTTTATGCAGATGCAGATCACGACAATTTTGGAAATGCTGCAGTATCAATTGTTGCGTGCACCCCACCTGTCGGGTATGTTTCCGGCAACACCGATTGCAACGACAACAACAGCGCAGTAAATCCTGCAGCCACAGAAATCTGTAATACCATAGATGATGATTGTGATGCATTAACGGATGAACCTACTGCACTCTACAATTATATTGATAACATTTCAGGCATCCCTGCAACTATTGCTGCAAATACGACAGGAACAAACTTTACACTGGTTAATGGTGCCATGATTGCTTCCGGTTGCGACAAGGGATTCTCTGCAAAAAACTTTGCTGTTGCAACAACATTCAGCACATCGTTGCCCGCCATTGAATTCACTTTAAAATCAAACCCGGGATACCGGGTTGAAGCATCTTCTTTTTCGGCCGATCTTAGAAGAAATGGTGGTGGACCCACCAAGATTCGTTTTGCTTACAGCATCAATGGAGGAAATACCTGGACCGACCAGGGCACCAATCAATCACTGCTGAATGCTGTGTGCGGAACAATGACTCCTTCAGCATGGGATTTCCCTGACTTTTCTACTATGCAAACTATCATCATTAGAATGTATGGATTTGATGCAACCACCACCGGACAACTTCAACTGCTTAATGTAAAATTTAATGGGAATGTCTGCCCTGCCATAACAGATGAGGATAATGACGGGTTTACTTCGGCCGTGGATTGTAATGATGCAAACCCTGCCATTCATCCAAATGCGCCTGAACTGTGCAACAATGTTGATGATGATTGTGATGCACAAATTGATGAAGGCGTTAAAACCACTTTTTATGCAGACAACGATAATGATACGTATGGAAATCCGGCTGTAACATCTCTCGCATGCAGCCAGCCTTCAGGTTATGTATCCGGCAATACAGATTGTAACGACAATAATCAGTTGATTCATCCAAATGCCATAGAAATTTGTAATGCAGTGGATGATGACTGTGATGCACAAACTGATGAAGGCGTTCTTTCTTTCTTTTATTTCGACGGTGACAACGACACTTATGGGAACCCTGCAATTTCAGTGAGCGCCTGCGTAGCACCTGCTGGTTATTCAGCTTTTAATACGGATTGCAATGATGCGAATGCTGCTATACATCCCAATGCTATCGAAACATGCAACAATACCGACGATAACTGCAACGGAACCACTGACGAACCTTCAAAAATTTATAATTACACAAATAACACTTCCGGCACTCCATCTTCCTTCGATCTTCATTCAACAGCAAACAACCTAACCCGTGTAAACGGCGCAGATGTCAGCACTCTTTGCACAACCGGTTACTCATCAAAAAATTTTCCAACTCCCAATTCCTTTAATACTTCGTTACCTGCCATTGAATTCACCATCACTCCAGCAGCAGGTTATAAGCTGAATGCTACTTCATTCTCCGCTGACGTCAGGAGAAGTGGCAGCGGACCTGCATCATTAAGATTTGCTTATAGCACCGATGGCGGCAATTCATGGATCGACCAGGGAACAAATCAAACCGTTTCAAATGCCAATTGCGGAATAACTACCACTTCTAACTGGGACTTTGCCGACTTTTCCACCAAACTGTCATTGAAGTTCAGAATTTATGGCTTCAATGCATCGGGAACTACCTGTGTTCTTCAGCTGCTGAATATAAATCTCACCGGTAAAGTGTGTGCTGTAAATGATGCTGATGGAGACGGATATGAAACAGCATTGGATTGTAATGATAACAATCCACTCATTCATCCCAATGCAACTGAAGTATGCAACAGTCTCGACGACGATTGCGATACAGAGATAGATGAAGGTGTGAAGTCAACATTTTATGCAGATGCAGATAATGATACATACGGTAACCCGAATATATCACAACTGGCTTGTGCTGCTACTGTGGGGTTTGTTATAAATAATACAGATTGTAACGACGGCAATGCTGCAATTAATCCTGGGGCGACAGAAACATGCAATAACCTCGACGATAACTGTAACGGAACTACCGATGAGGCAATACAGGCCTATCATTACACCAGCAGTACTACTGGTGTTCCATCATCAATTGCTGGGCATTCTACAGCAACCAACCTGATACTCGCCAATGGAAGTGCCATAGCCACCGGCTCCGGTACGTGTGTAACTGGATTGTCAACAAAAAATTATTCGAATGCTACACTGTTCAATGTCTCGTTGTCTGCCGTTCAGTTCACCATCTTTCCTGACGCAGGTTACCAGTTGGATGTGTCTTTGTTCTCAGCTGAATTGCGAAGAAATGTAAATGGCCCCGCTTCTGTAAGATTGGCTTACAGCCGTGATGGTGGCACTACCTGGATTGACCAGGGTATTAACCAATCACTTCTCAACAAAGAATGCGGAACAATGACTAATGCCACGTGGGATATTCCTGATTTCTCCACTGCTCAGCCGCTTATCTTAAGAATTTACGGATTCAATGCCTCTTCAACTTCCGGCATACTTCAGCTACTGAATGTAAACCTGGTTGCAAAAGTGTGCGTTGTAGCGGATGCTGATAATGACGGGTACAATGCAACGGTGGATTGCAATGATGCAAATCCAGCCATTCATCCCGGTGCAACAGAAATTTGCAACCTCTCTGATGACGATTGTGATGCACAGGTAGATGAAAATGTGCAGATAACTTTCTATGCCGATAATGATAATGATTTATATGGAAATCCCCAGGCGACAGCATTATCCTGCGTTGCACCTTCGGGTTATGTTTCCAATAATACCGATTGTAATGATGCCAATGCAGCCATTCATCCGAATACCTCTGAAACCTGCAACAACATAGATGATAACTGCAATGGAACCACGGACGAGGCAGTACAAGTGTATCACTATACTGATAACACTACCGGCATCCCGCAATCTGTAGCACAGTTTGCTACTGCTACCAATCTGATCCGTGTAAATGGTGCCACTACTGCAACCGGAGGATCTGCCTGCCTGACCGGTCTTTCTTCAAAGAACTTTCCTGTTACCACGATCTATTCCTCTACACTACCAGCCATTGAATTTACGATTACACCCACTACAGGACACCAGGTAGAAGCTACCGGTTTTTCTGCAGAATTAAGAAGAGGGAGTGGGGGACCTGCCCTGGTTCGATTTGCATACAGCAAAGATGGCGGAATCAACTGGATTAATGAAGGAGCAGATCGTACCATTCCTAATTCACTCTGTGGTACTATGACGGCAGCCACCTGGGATGTACCCGACTTTTCAACCAAGCAATCACTCAAGTTCAGAGTTTACGGCTTTAATGCAACTGCTACTTCCGGCGTACTGCAATTACTTAATCTAAATTTAAATGGAAGAATTTGTCCTGTGACTGATGCCGATGGAGATGGCTTCGATGCAGCTATCGATTGTAATGATGCGAATCCAGCCATTTATCCGAACGCAACTGAAGTTTGCAATAACGTGGATGACGATTGTGATGCGCAAGTGGATGAAAATGTAAAATCAACCTTTTATGCCGATGCCGATAATGATTTATACGGCAATCTTTCCGTAACAATACTTGCCTGTATTGCTCCAGCAGGATTCGTTGCCAATAACACTGATTGTAATGATGGAAATTCAACTATTCATCCTTTTGCAACGGAAGTCTGCAATACCATAGACGATGATTGTGATACACAGGTGGATGAAAATGTGAAATCGATATTTTATGCTGATGCAGATAACGATACCTACGGCAATCTTTCGGTCACAAAATTTGCCTGCACAGCACCGGTAGGTTTTGTAGCTAACAGCACTGATTGCAATGATGCCAATTCAGCCATTCATCCGAATGCTACAGAAACCTGTAATACCATCGATGACAATTGCAATGGTATTACCGATGAACCTGTAGAGATATATCATTACAGTGACAATCCTTCCGGTAGTCCGGTCACCATTTCCGTAAATACTACAGCCACCAATCTTCTCCGTGTAAACACTGCTGAGGTAAGTACTACCTGTCCAACAGGGTTCTCTTCTAAAAATTTCCCTGCTCCCAATGCTTTCAGTACAACGTTGCCTGCCACTGAATTCACAATAACGCCTGCTGGTGGTTTCAAAATTGAAGCTTCGTCATTCACTGCGGAATTAAGGAGAAGCGGCAGCGGTCCGGCTTCCGTCCGTTTCGCATACAGCAGGGATAATGGCGCTACCTGGATCGATCAGGGCAGTAATCAGTCACTCAACAGCACTTCCTGTGGCTTGATGACGGCTGCTTCCTGGGATTTTACTGATTTCTCCACTACCCTTCCTCTTAAATTCAGAATCTATGGTTTCAATGCCTCAGCCACTACGGGTATATTTCAGCTGCTCAATATTAACCTGAATGGAAAAGTGTGCGTGATAACTGATGCTGATGGTGACGGATTTGATTTCTCTGTGGATTGCAATGATGCCAATCCGCTGGTTTATCCGAATGCAACAGAAATTTGCAATACGATCGATGATGATTGCGATACACAGATTGACGAAAATGTAAAATCAACTTTCTACGCCGACAGCGACAACGATTTATATGGCAATCCTGCTGCAACCACACTTGCATGTACAGTTCCAGCAGGCTATGTTTCCAATAATACGGATTGCAATGATTCAAATCAGGGTGTGCATCCCAATGCAACAGAAACCTGTAATATGATCGATGACGACTGCGATACCAAGATAGATGAAAATGTAAAATCAACATTTTATGCTGATACGGATAATGACACTTATGGTAATCTTTCCGTAACCAAACTTGCCTGTTCAGCTCCTGCAGGGTATGTTTCCAACAGTACTGATTGCAATGATGGCAATTCATCCGTTAATCCAAATGCAACGGAAGTTTGCAATACAATAGACGATGATTGCGATACACAGGTGGATGAAAATGTGAAGTCTACTTTCTATGCCGATGCTGACAATGATACGTATGGCAACCTGGGTGTAACAATACTTGCCTGTACAGCACCATCAGGGTTTGTGGCAAACAGCACTGATTGCAATGATGCCAATTCATCCATTCATCCGAATGCCGCAGAAACCTGTAACAACATTGATGATAATTGCAATGGTGCCACAGATGAGGTAACCAAGATTTACAGCTATGCTGATAATGTTTCGGGAATTCCGCTTGCGGTTTCAGTGAATGCAACTGCAGGCAACCTGGTTCGCGTAAACAGCGCTGCTGTAACCGGAGCATGCCCAACAGGCTTTTCATCCAAAAATTTCCCCACCACCCTTCCATTCAGCAATAGTTTACCTGCTATCGAATTTACGATCACCCCTGCAGCGGGTTTTAAAATTGAGGCTTCCTCTTTCAATGCTGAATTAAGAAGAAGTGGCAGCGGACCCGCTTCCGTTCGGTTTGCTTATAGTAAAGACAATGGAGCTACCTGGATTGACCAGGGCAGTAACCAATCCCTCAACAGCACTTCCTGTGGATTAATGACGGCAGCAACCTGGGACTTCACTGATTTTTCGACTGCACTTCCGCTTAAGTTCAGGATTTATGGATTCAATGCATCATCCACTACCGGAATTTTCCAGTTGCTCAATATTAACCTGAACGGACGGGTTTGCGTGGTGACGGATGCTGATGGTGATGGATACGATTTTGCTGTCGATTGCGATGATGCCAATCCGCTGGTTTACCCTACGGCCACAGAAATCTGCAATGCAATCGACGATGATTGTGATACCCAAATTGATGAAAATGTGAAGTTGACTTTCTATGCAGATGGTGATAATGATACCTATGGAAATCCCATTGTTACTACACTTGCTTGTGTGGCTCCTTTTGGTTACGTCTCCAACAACACTGATTGCAACGACGCAAAAACAAATGTGCATCCCAATGCAACGGAAATTTGCAATAACATTGACGATGATTGCGATACACAGGTTGATGAAAATGTAAAATCAACGTTCTATTCTGACAGCGACAACGATACTTACGGAAATCCGGTTATCCCTGCCCTTGCCTGTCAGGCACCTGTTGGTTACGTTTCCAACAATACTGATTGCAACGACTCGAACACGAACATCCATCCCAATGCAACCGAAATTTGCAACACCATCGACGATGATTGTGACACACAGGTTGATGAAAATGTGAAGACCACTTTCTATGCTGATGCGGATAATGATACGTATGGTAATCCTGCCGTTACAATTCTTGCATGCAGTGCACCGTCAGGATATGTTTCCAACAGTACTGATTGCAATGATAACAATGCTTCCGTTCATCCGAATGCAACAGAAATTTGTAATGCCATTGACGACAACTGCAATAGCACGACAGACGAACCGACGCAGGTTTACCATTATACGGACAACGTGAATGGAATACCATCTTCGTGGTCCGTCAATACTACTGTCAGTAACCTTACACGGGTAAATGGCGCAGTTACAGCAACAGGTACATCAGCCTGCCTTACAGGCTTCTCCTCAAAAAGCTTCGCCAATGCAACTATTTACGACGTTATACTACCGGCTATAGAATTTACACTCACGCCGTCTTCAGGTTACCAGATGGAGGCAGCTTCATTTTCTGCTGATCTTAGAAGAGGAAATGGTGGACCTTCCTCCATTCGTTTTGCATACAGCCTTGACAATGGCAATTCGTGGATTGATGAAGGCAGCAATCACACCCTTACCAATACATCCTGCGGAATTATCACTTCTTTCACCTGGGACTTTGCCGACTTTTCCACTACTCATGCAATCAGGATCAGGATATACGGTTTCAACGCATCAAATACTTCAGGTGTGCTGCAATTGCTCAACGTTAACTTCAATGCAAAGATCTGTCCTGCTGCCGATGCTGATAATGACAGTTATGATGCATCTGTAGATTGCAACGATAATAACCCTGCTATTCATCCCAATGCAACAGAAATCTGCAATACGCTGGATGACGATTGCGATACCCAGATTGATGAAAACGTGAAGTCAACTTTCTATGCCGATGCGGATAATGATACTTATGGCAATCTCAATGTATCAACTCTGGCTTGTTCTGCACCTTTAGGTTATGTTATTGATAATACCGATTGCAACGATAACAATGCTTCTATCCATCCCATTGGTTTGGAAATATGTAACTCAGTGGATGATGATTGCGATGCAGCTATTGACGAAGATTTCCAGCAATTCATTTTCTATGCCGACAATGACAACGACTCATTCGGCGACTCAATGACATCAGTGCTTGCATGCTCAGCACCTGCGGGATATGTGACTGATAACAGTGATTGCGATGATGCAAACAGTGCCGCAAATTCAGCCGCAGCAGAAACCTGTAATGGCACAGATGATAATTGCAATGGACTTGTTGATGAATCCATACAGGTTTACAATTTTACTGATAATATATCTGGCATTCCGTATTCTTTTAGCACCAATGTAAATGGCTCCAATCTTTCACGTGTGAATGGTTCATTTGAGGCAGTGGGTTGTAATCCCGGATTTTCATCCAAAGATTTTGCAAATACGACCTTGTTCAGCACCTCGCTCCCTGCTGTAGAATTTACAGTGAGTCCGCTCTCCGGGTATCTTATTGAAGCTACCAACCTTAGTATTGAATTAAGAAGAAATGGTATTGGACCTTCCAATGTCCGGTTTGCTTACAGTATCAATGGGGGCGACACCTGGACAGACCAGGGAAGCGATCACATTCTGGCTAATACAGATTGTGGAGTAACCGATACCTATACATGGGACTTTGCTGACTTTCCATCTTCTCAACCCATCATTTTCAGAATTTATGGATTCAATGCATCTACCAATCTGGGTGTATTGCAAGTGCTCAATGTGGTCTTATCAGGAAAAGTTTGTACCTCTATTGATGTCGATGGAGATGGATATGATACTAACCTGGATTGCAATGATAATAACAATGCGATTAATCCTGGTGCATCAGATGTGTGCAACGGAATTGATGATAATTGCAATGGATTAATTGATGAATCTACGGAAATTTACCATTACACAGATAACACATCAGGAATTCCATTGTCAATTTCACCTCATGCAACAGCAACACAATTAATACTTGTAAATGGAGCGATCGCTGCACCGGGATGCCCTTCAGGATTTCCATCAAAGAACTTCCCTCCTGCCACTTCTTTTAATGTATCATTGCCTGCTGTTGAATTTAGCATTACTCCCGATGGCGGTTTTCAACTGGAGGCTACTTCATTTTCTGCTGATGTAAGAAGGAATGGACTTGGTCCTGCTTCACTACGTTTTGCCTACAGCCTTGATAACGGAAATAGCTGGGTAGATCAGGGAAGCGATCAGACGTCGGATAATACAGAATGTGGTATTACAGCCAATAAGAATTGGGATTTCGGTGACTATACGACCATGCAGCCTGTTACTTTCAGGATTTATGGTTTCAATGCATCTACTACCGGAGTGCTTCAATTATTGAATGTTAACCTCAATGGAAATGTTTGTCCATTGCCCGATGCTGATAATGATGGTTACAATGTGATTTCAGATTGTAATGATAATGATGTCAATATCTATCCCAACGCAGCAGAAGTATGCAATGGAATAGATGATGATTGCGATCTGTTAATCGATGAAAATTCTATTATCGCTACCATTACCCCATTGGGCAGTCTTGACATTTGTTCAATTGATTCAGTGATATTGGAAGCGAATGGCGGTGCTGGATTATACTACCAATGGATGGAGAATAGTGAACCTATTGAGGGTGCGACCAATCAATTCTATACCGCAAGTTCTCCTGGTGATTTCAGTGTTTTGGTAACCGATTTGGCTGGTTGCAATAATACCTCTGCAATAGCAACTGTCTTTTACTCCTGCCGTGTAAGTGATGAAATACAATTGAAAACCATCAGCCGGCTGCTGTTATTTCCAAATCCAAACGATGGTGAATTTGTGATCGACCTTTCTTTGGGGGGCAACGCAGATAATTTCAATAGCATAAATACCATGGGTACCGTTAGAATTACCAACATCCTGGGCCAAGTTATTTATGCTGAAACAATTCCAATTATCAAGGGCAAATTGAAAAAGGAAATCAGGCTGGATCCCGGGGTCGCAGACGGAATTTATTTACTGAATGTTATGGTGAGTGATGAGGCCTCCTCTGCCATTGGAGTACAATTGTCGGAGCGGATTAACATACAGAAATAATCGCTGTTCACCATAGATTATATTTTAACGCTGATCATAGCAGCGATTGCGGGGGGTGGATGTCTCCATACAATCGTCTTCAAACGATTGGCATGAAAAGATCGACCACCATCATTTTGCAATTGTTGATCATTACATTCCACTCCTGCAAGATAGAACCACAGGCAACTGAACAGCTTTATTTTACACAGGCAAAATCGATTGTTCAGCAATACATTTCAAAAATCCTAACGCTTCGGATCCGCTCAGCGACCGGATTTTTTTTGCTCCCTGAGCGAAGCCGAAGGCGCAAAAAAATAGATTCACCATTTCAAATACCCTACACTTCGACTTGGCTCAGCGACCAGATTTGGAATTCCTGTTATCAGGGATGGTAGAGCTATTGGATTGTAAAAGTCAACTTCAACCATGCTATTTTTCCACCACTACTTTTTTAACAATTGTTTCATTGCCCTGTTGAATTTTTACAAAGTACACTCCCGCTGCTGTGGGTTCAAGATTAATTTGCTCACTTGATTCATTGTTGATTGTTTGCTTGGGGATATGTTGCACTACCTGACCAAGTAGATTTAAAACATCTATGGTCACATCACTATCAGCACAATTTTTTATTGTTATTGAAAAACTACCATGGTTTGGATTGGGATAAATCAATACATCTTCAGAAAGGGTATTTTGATCTGATAGTTTCAGCGCGGTTGTTTTAAAATTTTGAACCGCGCTCCAACTCGATTTAATGCTGCCGCATTTTGCACGGATCTTCCACTTGTAGCTCGTTGAAGAAGTCAGCCCGCTTAACAGGTAGTTTGAATTGCTGCCATCAATGGTAACGCTTGTCCAGGTAGAGGTGCTTAGCGGACGATAATTGATGATCCATTTAGTGGGTGAAGCGCTGTAGGTCCAGTTTAGATTTGCCGAAGAGGCGGTAACATCTGCAGTAGCCGCACCATTTACGCCATTGCATATAACAGGGGAAGTAAAGTTTACGGAGGAAGTATATCCTGATGAATCTGTTTTTTCAGTATTGCAATAAGTCTGCACCTGCACCTCATAGGTAGTACCCTCCAAATTGTTTTGAAGTGTCTTTGAGGTGGTGGGAGCAGTAACAGAGGAATAGATCCAAGTTGAAGTGCCAACTGGCCGTTTGCGAATGCGATAGCTTGCTGCGCAACTGTTGCCTGTCCAGTTAACATCAGCCGTAGTAGCCGTTATATTTGAGATGAAAACAGTTTGAGGCAAAGGGCAGGAGCTGCAGGGGGTGAAAAAATAAACAGAAGCAGTATAACCGGAGGAATCTGTTTTTTCTGCATTGCAAAATGTCTGCACCTGAACCTCATAAGTGATACCCTCCAAATTGTTTTGAAGTGTTTTTGAAGTAGTGGGTGCAGCAACAGAGGAATATATCCAGGTTGAAGTGCCAACAGGCCGTTTGCGAATGCGATAGCCTGTTGCACAATCATTTCCTGTCCAGTTTACGGTAGCTGTACTTGCAGTAAGATTTGAAATATAAACAGATTGCGGGAGGGGACAGGGTGAACACCCTGGGCCATCGGTCTTTACAATCCAGTAATCATAACCGCCCTGGCTTTCCTGTGTTTTGTCTCCGCTGATTCCTGAATAGGACTTACCCCCCAGGATATATCCC
>JBDSEW010000222.1:0-2888 GCA_039919825.1 Chitinophagales bacterium
ACCACAAAAACAAAGATTTGTCGTGCCTCTCCCTGTTTCTCTTCATTAATTGCCGATTATCTTTTTGCTATTATTGTAATCCGAATAAAATATAAACATAAGCATGCACATCTTACACGTTAGCGCCGAATGCTATCCAGCCGCGAAAGTTGGTGGACTGGGAGATGTGGCAGGGGCACTTCCCAAATACCTGAACCAAGCGGGTGTAACTGCAAGTCTCGTAATGCCGCATTATCACAATAAATTTTTTCGCGAACACATATGGGACATTGTCCATGAAGGAGAATTCAAATTGGGAGCGGCTTTGCATCCGTATGAGATCAGAAAAGAAAGTACCAATGCATTGGGCTTCGATTTATTCATCACCGACATTCCGGGATTGCTGAAGGAAGAACTGCCTTACGGCTATTCCAACGACATGCAGCGGCACCTTGGTTTCCAGGTATGCGTAGTAGATTGGTTAAGTCAGCGACAGGATCGGCCGAATGTGATTCATTGTCATGATCATCCTACGGGACTCATACCTTTTATGATGAATTATTGCTACCCGTATAATCATTTAAAAGAAATAAAAACCGTATTCACTATTCACAGTGGCCAATACCAGGGTATTTTCGGGATGGATAATCTGCACCTCATTCCATATTTCGATGACTGGAAACGTGGCATGCTCGAATGGAACGATGCCATTAATTCAATGGCCTGCGCCATTAAGTGTTGCTGGAAGTTTACTACTGTATCCCCAAGTTATCTTAATGAGTTACAGCAAAGCGCCCTGGGAATTGAATCCCTCATTAAAGACGAACGGCAAAAGTCGAAGGGCATTCTCAATGGTATTGATGCCGACATCTGGAATCCTGAAACCGACAACTGGATTGAAACCGGATATACCGCTTCAAACGTTTCCCGGGGAAAATCAGAAAATAAAATTGCGCTGTGTCATTCCTTTCATCTAAACCCTGACAAACCACTTGTGATATTTATTGGAAGATTGGTAGGAGATAAAGGAGGTGATTTGCTGGCCGATAGTGTTCGTCAGGCGGTGCTTCGTCAAAACAGGGCTTTAAACTTTTTGGTGCTTGGCAGTGGTGTGAATGAGTATGAAGATGCATTGAATGCATTGAAAGCAGCGATGCCTGAAAATTTTAATTGTTACATCGGATATCACGAAAAGCTTGCCCACCTGATGTATGCGGGAGCGGATTTCATCCTGATGCCTTCAAGAGTTGAGCCCTGCGGACTCAACCAGTTGTACGCATTGCGCTATGGAACCATTCCCATTGTAAGAAGTACCGGAGGATTGATTGATACGGTCTCTGATATTTCCAACCCTGATGGTTTTGGAATACGCTTCGAGCAGGAATCTGTGGCCGCCATTGACGTGGCTGTAGAAAGAGCATTAACGCTTTACTACGATGAAGAAAGAGTAACAGCTGTAAGGAAAAAAATAATGGCGTTTGACCACTCATGGGATCAGGCGGCACAGGAATACATAGATTTGTACGAATCAATGAAATGACAACAGTATCCTTAATTTGTTGAAGCATCATAAATAAACAGAAGGACTAGCCTAGAGGCTGTTTTGATATCATTAAAAAAAATTACCTGCCCAATGTTTCGACAAGATCAACATGACCACCGCGCGCCGGTCACCCTGAGCTTGTCGAAGCCTTGCCAGACTGCGTCATGCAGGCGGAGGTTGCGCAGGTATAGAAGAATTTCAAGATCATTTCAAAACAGCTTCTTAACGGCTGAGAAGATTTTTTACTTTATTGGCGCCGGCTCAATCAATTTCCTAATAGTTTAGCGTTTAACTTTTCAATCCAACATAAACCATATCAGTATGCAACAAGAAAAAGTGCTGGCTGTGATACTTGGAGGTGGCGCAGGAACCCGTTTGTCGCCACTCACGGCATCCCGTTCAAAACCCGCAGTGCCGATTGCAGGAAAATACCGGTTGGTTGATATTCCTGTTTCAAATTGTATCAACTCAGGCATTCAACGCATGTTTGTGCTTACACAATTCAATTCTGCATCATTGAACAAGCACATAAAAAACACCTACCACTTCAGCGCTTTTAGCAAGGCCTTTGTTGACATACTTGCTGCTGAACAAACTCCTGATAACCCAAAGTGGTTTATGGGAACAGCAGATGCAGTGCGTCAATCACTCCATCATCTCAACAACAATGATTTTGAATACGTATTGATTCTATCCGGTGACCAATTGTACCAGATGAATTTTATGGAAATGCTCGATTACCATGAAAAAATGGGAGCGGAGATATCCATTGCTACGATCCCTGTCAACGACAGGGATGCGCCTGAATACGGTATCATGAAAACAACCAGCGATGGATTTATTGATTCATTCATTGAGAAGCCAAAGAAAGAATTACTACCGTCATGGACATCAGAGGTGAGTGATGTAATGAAAAGTAAAGGGAGGAACTACCTCGCCTCCATGGGAATTTATATTTTCAACAGGAAGGTGCTTGCAGACCTGCTGGAAGACAAAAGTGATGCAACAGATTTCGGTAAGGAAATCATTCCCCAATCTATCGGCAATTACAATATGCTGAGTTATCAGTATGAAGGCTACTGGACTGATATTGGAAATATCCGTTCCTACTTTGAGGCAAACCTTGCGTTAACCGATGAAATTCCGGATTTTAATTTGTTCGACAACAAGAATGTGATCTATACACATGCCCGCATGTTACCGCCGGCAAAAGTTTCCGGAACTACTTTAAACGCTTCTATTATTGCGGAAGGAAGCATTGTTCGTGCTGCGAAAATTGACCGCTCTATCATTGGAATCCGTTCACGAATCGGAGAAGGAAGCGTTATTGTAAGCAGCTATATTATCGGTAACGATGCATTTCAAA
>JBDSEW010000245.1:0-2669 GCA_039919825.1 Chitinophagales bacterium
ACCACCTATTGGGGCAGGTCCCGGCGAACAGCCACCTTCTGTGGTATAACAATTATCAATTGCTCCACCCGGCCATCCACAGTTCTGGGTATGGGCAGAACCCATTAAATGGCCCAGTTCATGGGTACATACCATGATGGTCCAGGAATAGGTAGGAACCGTATTGTAGGAAAAATCCACATCAGAATAGCAGTACTTATTGCTGGAAGAACACATGCCATTGATGGTAGAAGCCACACCACCCAATCCTCCCGGATCAATACCCACCAGTTGGCCCAGGTCACCATTAAAGGTAGGCCGGTTTGTTTTGAATTTACTTAGCTGGGAAGAAGAAGTCGTACCATTATAAGGATCACCTGTGGTCCAGATAAAGATCGTTTGCAGTGACGTTGTGATGGCGTCGTTGCTGTAGAGCGTTGCTACGTTATTGTGTACAGCCGTCATCCAGTTGGTAGCAGTAGTGGTGCTGCTGCCGTTGTTCAGGTAAAGGTTGTTGTCCATTTCATAATAGATCTTCACACAATTGGTCGTACGAACTGAAGAACCACCCTGTGCATATTCCTGCATCTGGTTGATATAGTCAGGATTTTCAGGTGTAGCACACGCCATGTTTTGGAGCGGAAGATTATTGTCGGAATAGATTACATAGTCATAGGCTTTGGCACCTTCTTTAGCACTTTTGCCAATGTTGATGTTCATGTATTGATCGGAAGAAACAACACCCATCATTTCTCCGTCGAAGAAGCTAAGTGCCGCTACGGAAGATTCATCACCTTTCACGATACCACGGTAATAGATACCAGGCGTGTAAGGAATGGTCTCACCGTTTGACTGATCAGTGATCACCGAGAAATCTTCGGTGAGGATGTCTACACGGTACAACTCCAGGGTAATAATCTTGTTATCGTATGGAAAATTGAATGCAATAGCTTCAGCATTGGAGGCTTTCAGGGTACTTAGGGCATTCATGTCCAGGGTAACCGCAACGGCCTTCTTTATAGACGGTTGCATTTCAGCAGAACGGGTTGCGTTGATGCTGAACAGCGTCACAGGATTTAAAGCGATGCCGCTGTTTTTAACCTTGTCGAGCTGCTGGGCAATGGGGCGTTTGGTGATTGTTTGCGCCTGCAGGTTGCTGACAAGGCTTTGCAAAAAGAAAGCTGCCAACAGGGCAATAAGTAACTGTTTTGTTCTCATGGTTTTTTAAATTTAAGGGGATTGATGGAAAAGGAATGATAAATGGAGAAAGAATCATTTAAGGATGCGGAAAGAAATAGGCTGTAAAGAAATTTCAATTTTCTGGAACGACCAAATAACGGGAAGGGAAGGGCAAAATTAGTTTGTTAATTTACCCCTGTACTTAAGTACTTGCCACGTTTTGGGGAGATGATTATTTGGATTATTGATTATATTTGATACAGCGATAAGTTAATATGAAAAAACACTTTATTTATTCCTCTCTATATGCAATTCTTGCTATCATCCTCCTCTTTTTGCTGTTTTCCTGCAACAAGACCGATGATACAGAAGTAAAGTCAAACCTATGGAAACTGAACAGTGTCACAATAAACGGAGTTGAGCAGCTATTTAGGTTGGAAGAGTATGAGAGTTATAATATTACAACAAGCTGCAGCACAGAATTAACCATACATGATTCCATGGCGCTTAATTCTGCAACATTGGATCTGAATGAAATCTTTATCTATGAAACGATGTCCACCAGGAAGTTCATTGACTTTGACAGCACTTACAATAGCTGTCAGTCATTTTATGGTGAAGAGAATTATTTTGATCGGTTCGGAGGAAGCCTGAAAATGGATGATACTCAAATTTCAGTCACTTATCAATTTGGTAATTCAATTGGAGGCTGGCCACTCTACAACACCCAAACTTTTGATGTGATGGAATTGACAAAAAATACTTTGAAGATATCAGGGCCTTACCCTATGCCATATCTGTATGGCTATAAGGTTGCAGTGTATTCTTTCTCAAAATAAGCTTCACCATCGATGCCTCATTAGTTCTCCTGCATCATATCACTCTTAACAATCCTTAGCTTAGCATACCGAAGCATAATTTTTTTCTGTCCTACATTATTCTGGAAGAATATAGTAGCCATCTTATCCTTTGAATTCCCTTCTAATTGCAACACCTTACCAATTCCAAAACGCTGATGCTCTACTTCCATCCCTACCTGTATCTGGTTGTAGTCCACCGCTACAAAATCCGGCGTGGTTTTGTGCACGTATTGCGGTGCTTTAATAATAGGCACCGTCACCTTGCTGAACTTCTCTTCTTTAGATGAAGCATTCATATCACGGTGTGAGAATTGCTTTTCTATCAACCGCTGATCAATCTCCTCTATAAAGCGGCTCGATTCTGAAAACGTGAGATTTCCAAAACGATACCTCGAAGTCGCAAACGTAAGCGTAAGCTTTTGCTCTGCCCTGGTAATGGCTACATAAAAAAGCCTGCGTTCTTCTTCCAGCTCATCGCGGCTTCCCATCGACATCTGGTTGGGAAATAAATTTTCTTCCAGCCCTACCACATACACGCAGGCAAACTCCAGCCCTTTTGCTGAGTGAATGGTCATCAGCTTCACACGGTCTTCACTGCCATTGTCCTTATCTGCATCTGTCAGTAAAGTAATTTCCTGCAGGTAAGCACCG
>JBDSEW010000263.1:0-9149 GCA_039919825.1 Chitinophagales bacterium
TTTCTTTCCCGGAAGGCAATTGTGATAGCTGAACAACACTATGCAGCCTGTAAAAAAATAAAATCGGATGTTCAGGAAAACGATCGGAAGCTTATTCGTTGTTGTACTGTTGCTGCAATCCACTGCACTTTATCCGCAGACTGATTTTTCTCAGCAACTTTCCAACGCAGCCTTAAAGCTAACCCTGCAGCAGGTAAAATATGATCCTTCTTATTTTTCTATCGACTATCCAAGCGGTGATGTTCCGAAGGATCGCGGAGTATGTACCGATGTAGTGATCAGGGCATACAGAATGGTGGGAGTTGATCTACAGTTGGAAGTTCACGAAGAAATGCAGGCGAATTTCAGCAAGTATCCGAAGAACTGGGGACTAAAGATTACCGATAAAAATATTGATCATCGCAGAGTGCCGAATTTAATGATCTTCTTCGCTAGAAAAGGAGAAGTAAGGCAGATATCTGATCAGGCTGCTGATTACAAGACAGGAGATATTGTATGCTGGAATCTTGGTGGTGCTGTAACGCACATCGGTATTGTGGTGGATAAAAAATCCGGGGATGGCAAACGTCCGATGATCGTTCATAATATCGGTGGGGGACAGGTGATGGCGGATTGTTTGTTTCAGTATAAAATTATCGGACACTACAGTTATAAAAAATAGTTTGGTATAGAAAGGTATATGCCAGGTTATAGGTGAATCAATATCTTTAGCAAAGTTTAAACCTTTTCTCCTTCGGTCCATGGCTATTGTAAAAAGATTGCTGCGAGCTTTGCTGCTGCTCGCTCTTTTGGTTTTTATCATCATCCAGTTTTTTCATCCTCCCAAAAACGAATCGTTGGATGAATCAGTTGGGATCGCTGCAAGATTTGTAGTTCCTGATGATGTTGGTGCTATTCTAAAAACATCGTGCTACGATTGTCACAGCAACTACAGCAACTATCCGTGGTATTCAAAAATTCAACCGGTAGACTGGTGGCTCGATCATCACATACAGGAAGGAAAGGGGGAGTTGAATTTTTCTGTGTTCGCGGATTATTCACCAGGAAGACAATACCGGAAATTTACAGAGATCAAAGAGCAAGTAGAAAAAGGTGAAATGCCGCTGGAAGTTTACACATCCCTTCATAAAGAGGCAATATTGAATGTACAACAAATGAAAGTGCTGGCAGAATGGTCTGTTGCAATGAAAGACACCATGGAAAAACACTATCCAATGGATAGCCTGCAAAGAAAGAAGAACTGATCAAACAATGGAAAACAGAATAATGCTATTCTGATATTTCCTGGATCTTATAACGGTATGCTTTATCAACCGGTAAGATGGAATGATTAATTGCTTCAGTTAAAACCTTGACGAAACAGGCACCAAAGTATAACGTAAAAGAAGAGTAGAAGACAAAGAGCAGCAACAGCACCACGGAGCCGGAAGCTCCATAAATTGTTCCGATGTTGCTGCGTGGCAAAACCCATATCAGCAGTAATTTCCCACCTGTAAACAGGATACCGGTTAATGTGCCACCTGCTATGGATGTTCTCCAGGAAGGCCTTCCATCTGCCAGGAACCGGAATAGCAGGATAAACCACGAACTGACAATTATAACAGATATTATTTCACTGAATACACCCTGGGAAATTTTACCTGCTCCGGAAAATAACTGTTCAAGATTCTTTCCGAAAAAAACTATGATTCCTTCAGTCAGAAACCCCACCATGAATAGAATGCCAGCTAATACAATTACTATGAGGGATCTTCCTCTTATTGACAAACTGAACAGAATGCCAGGACGGGTCTTCACTTTTATATGCCAAATTTGATTGATCGAGTTCTTCACTTCATTGAATAAGGTAGATGCTACAAACATCAGGAAGATAAAACCTCCGATCGTTACGTACCAGTTATCGGCAAGCTTTCGGAAGTTGGTAAGTGTCTGCGTGATCTGCGCTCCTTCGGCTTTCCCTAATATTTGCGTAAGCCGCTTTATGAGTTCGGAGCTGACGAATCTTTCATTGATAAATAATCCGAACACCTGGATAATGATAATAAGAATAGAAGGAAGCGCAAATGTTGTAAAGAATGCTGTGGCACCTGCCATTTGCAGCGGATTATTCATCTTCAATTCAGTGAACGAATCCTTCAGCAGGTTCAGCATGAAAAATAAACCTCTCTTTTTAACTTTTTTCTTAGCCGCAGTCATGCCATAAATGTATCTAACTTTTTTAAAAGGCCTGTAGATGAGGAGTAAAGGATGCATACCAAATGGTCGCATTGATGGTTGGAAATAAAGTAAAATCATAGCTGTCCTCCCGTCCCGATAATCGGGACGGCATGACGGGTCCATGCAACGATAATTTGGTAAGCACCAAGAGTAAAGTACGCTGTAGCGAAATGAACAACGCAACGCGGGAGCAGTGCGTATTCTGATAAAGTCAGGGTGTCAAAAAAATCATCTTTTCTTTTAAAGCAAAAGCAGTTATTATTGTTGTTGAAATGAAAAGTAAATCATCCTCAATGCCTCATCGCAGTTTTTTCTTAACCATCACCTTCGTCCTGTTTTGCATTTTTTCTGCTAATGCACAGTTCACAGAAATTTACCCAACCAACTGGTGGGTGAACATGAAAATGAATACGGTGCAGCTATTGCTCAGAAGCACAAGCCCTGATTTTAGCAAGGAAACTTTTACGATCAGTTATCCAGGAGTAAAATTGCTGAAGACGAATACTTTTGAGAACGGAAAGTATGTGGCCCTTGATGTTCTTATCTCCAACTCAGCAAAGCCCGGCAAAGTATCCATTGTTTGCACCAACGGAAGCCAGAAAAATAATATTGAATGGCCCTTGCTGGAGCGAAGAAAAGGCAATGGAATTTCTTTCGCACAGGGAGTAACTTCATCGGATTTCATTTATCTTATTCTTCCTGATCGTTTTAGCAATGGTGATCCATCAGACGATCGAGTTGCAGGAATGAAAGACCAGACATTGAACCGTGATTCTATCTATCACCGTCATGGTGGCGACCTGAAGGGTATAATGAATCACCTCGATTACCTTGATCAACTGGGAGTGACGGCATTGTGGCTGATGCCTGTTTTGGAGAATGACAGAACCGAACGCACCGAACATGGTTATGCTTTTACCAATCAGTATAAAATTGATCCCCGTTTAGGCGGTGCCACTGCTTACAGTCAGTTGAGTGATGCCATCCATCAGCGCGGAATGAAACTCATACAGGATGCAGTGTACAACCATGTTGACATTGATCATATACTTTTTGTAGAGAAACCTTCCAGGGACTGGTTTCACCAGTGGCCGTCATATACCGGTACCAGTTATAAGGACCAGCCTGTTTTTGATCCCTATGCTTCAGCGCACGATAAAAAAATTACCACTGATGGATGGTTTACCAGGCAGATGCCTGATCTTGATCAAACCAATCCATTTGTTGCCAACTATTTAATTCAAAATGCGATATGGTGCGTAGAGGAATTCGGAGTAGATGGATGGCGGATTGATACGTACTTATACAACGATCTTCCATTTATGAACCGCTGTAATAAAGCATTGATGGATGAATACCCTAAGATCAGCATCTTTGGAGAAACATGGGTGCAGGGTGTGGTGTCGCAGGCTTATTTCGTTGAAAATAATGTGAAGATCAATTCCTTTACCAGCAATCTGCAGGGAGTTACCGATTTTCAAACGTATTCTAATGGAGTTATTCCTGCACTTACACAGCCTTTCGGGTGGAATGAAGGGGTAAACAGGCTCTACACCACATTGGCCAGCGACTTTTTGTACAAGGATCCAACTCGTAACGTACTATTCCTGGACAATCATGATCTCAGTCGTTTCTTCTCTGTAGTTGGTGAAAGTGTAGCTAAACAAAAAATGGGTATTCAATGGCTGATGACGTGCCGTGGTATTCCGCAGATGTATTACGGCACTGAAATTCTGATGAAAGGGTTTACCAATCCTGATGGCTGGGTACGCCTGGATTTCCCGGGAGGATGGGAGGGTGATGCAAAGAATGCCTTCACTGGCGCTGGATTAAGTGAGGATCAGTTAGCTGTGCAGTCAATGGTAAAAGCACTTGCCAACTTCCGTAAAAATTCTTCCGCATTAAAAACGGGACGTCTCATGCAATATGTACCTGTTGATGGTTTGTATGTTTATTTCAGGTACGATGCGAATCAAAGTATCATGTGTGTAATGAATACATCCGGTAAAGAAATGGAGATTGATTTTGCGAAGTATGCTGAAAGAACCGTCGGTTTCAGCAGTGCGAAAAGTGTGACCGACAATGCTGTATTCCGTATATCAGAAAAATCTAAAATTACTTCCAACCTGATGTGGGTGCTGGAGTTGATGAAATAGAATACTTTCATATCTATTCTCCGTGTAGCCGGGTAATTTTTTTTCAATCCGAATAAATGGCCATGATAACGACGCGTGTTTTGCTTCAGTTTTTATTTACAGCTTGCTATATTTTATGTTGCTTTTTAAATGTGAATGCACAACAGCAAACAACTCCTTTCAATAAACCACCTGAATGGAGCAAGCAGGTGATCTGGTACCAGATTTTTGTAGAAAGGTTTTACAATGGTGATCGCACCAATGATCCACGCGCGGATAATATTAATGTGCCACCAATAAATGTGATTGCTCCTCCTCACTGGGCAATTACGCCCTGGACCCATAACTGGTATGCGGAAGATAATTGGGCCCATGAGTTGAAGGGATCATTCAATGATAAAATTCAGTACCGGCGCTATGGAGGGGATTTGCAGGGTGTTCTTGATATGCTGGATTATTTACAGGACCTTGGAATCACTGCCCTCTTTTTAAATCCTGTGAATGATGCACCCAGTTTGCATAAATATGATGCAACTAATTACCACCATGTTGATGTAAACTTTGGACCAGACCCTGATGGTGATCGTAAAATCATAGCCGGTGAAAATCCCCTGGATCCTTCGTCCTGGAAGTGGACCGCAGCAGATAAACTGTTTTTAATGCTGGTAGAGGAAGTTCACAAGAGGAACATGAAAATTATCATGGACTATTCATGGAATCATACCGGCACATTGTTTTGGGCATGGCAGGATATCCTGAAGAACCAGGAGAAATCTCCTTACAAGAATTGGTATGAAATAAAATCATTTGACGATCCCGCAACTGCAGAAAATGAATTTACCTATAGAGGGTGGGCAGGTACCACCTCTTTGGTGGAGTGGAAAAAGGTAAATATTACTACTCCCAGAAAAGACGGGCATCCTTATGAAGGTGATCTTGATGCTGGTGTTAAAAAACACATATTCGATGTCACTAAAAGGTGGCTGGCGCCTGATGGGGATGTTAAGAAAGGAATTGATGGCTACAGGCTGGATGTTGCTGACCAGGTAGGATTGTCTTTTTGGAGAGATTTCCGAAAATTGGTCCGCAGCGTAAACCCTGATGCCTACCTGGTAGGTGAGATATGGTGGGAAGAATGGCCTGACAAACTGATGAATCCCGCACCTTACACGAGCGGCGGTATTTTTGATGCGGTGATGCAGTACCAGGTGTACCGGCCGGCCCGTTATTTCTTTGCTGATACAAATTATGGCATTGATGCAGCACAATTCAAAGACAGCCTCACTTTTCAATGGAGCAGGTTACCGGAAGATGTGCGCTATGCGATGATGAATGTTTCTTCTTCTCATGATGCTCCCCGGTTGCTCACGGATTTTTACAATCCGAATAAATATAAATTTCATGCAACACCTTCAGAAGATAAGAATTATAAAACCGGTAAACCTGATGCTGACACTTATCAAAGAGTACGGTTGTATTTAGTGCACTTGTTTACCAATATCGGGGCGCCTCAGGTTTATAACGGTGAAGAAATGGGGATGTGGACAGCCGATGATCCTGCCAGGAAGCCATTGATGTGGAAGGAATTCAATTTTGAACCGGAGTTCCGGAATAATTTTGAACCGAAAAAGAAATCGTACGACAGCCTTGTCTTCAACCAGCAGCAATTTGACTGGTATAAAAAAATGATCGCTATCCGAAAGAGCAATCCCGTATTAGCGACAGGAGCTATTGAATTTTTAACTGCTGAAGGAAAGAAACTGGCTTACCGGAGATTTGATAAAGATAATGAGATCATCGTTTTGTTTAACGTGGAAAGGACCACACAGCAATTTGACCTCCCCAAGAATTCCCGTTATGTGGATCTATTGACGGACAGGAAATTCAGCGGTTCTATTTATACATTGAATGAAATGAGTGCTGCGATTTTGAAGAGGGTAGACTGAGCTTGCGGCCTATGTTATCGTTTCTTAACGCACTTGCAAATTACTATCCTCATCTGTAAGAGAACTGGAAGTTCCTTAATCCGGTAGAAGAGATTTATTACAAATTGCACTTAATCCATCAGCGCTTACCTTTGCGTTTTGTTTTTTTAGCGCTAAGATGCTTAGTCGCTAAGAAAATCACAAAGGATCAACATGCTATTTTTTTGCGTCTTTGCGCCTTTGCGCTTATATTGTTTTTTATATGGGAAATGCAATTTGTCATGCACCCGGTAGAAGGGATCAAATCATGATTCAAAATTTAGGAATATCTTCGGGCATCACTTCCTATACATTGCCATGATCAGAACACTCATTTTTGCTCTCCTGTTTTTACCCTTCGTGCTGTCGGCGCAAAATCCCGTTTCCATCCGTTGCGCATTCAACGATGCAACAGGAGATACGGTAATGCTGGTTCCCATTCAATATTATCTTGATGAATATGAGAAGTCATATTCAGGTGTTGTCGCTAAAAACCAGTGTGACTTTACTATTGGTGTTGCTGAACCTGCCGTTACAAAGTTTATTTACGATAACCAGTCCATCAGTTTATTTGTGGAACCGGGGGATCAGTTACAAATCAAAATTGATGACGACCCGCTTTTAGAAGCCTCCTTCAGCGGTAAGGGTGCTGTGCAAAATGAGTTTCTCTTTTCTTTTTATAAAACTTTCAGGAATGATTTTGACAAAGAGAAAATCAATGCTGCCATCACTGCAACCGCAGCCGATGCATATGAAATGAATTTGTTTGAACAGCGAAAGAAACAATTGGCGTTTTACAATGCCGCTGCAGAAAAGGCTTCGTTTAGCGAACCGTTCAAAAAACACATAACAAATGTGATCCGGTTCAACTATTATGCGCGGTTGCTTTCATACCCAATCATCCAGGCCAATCAATCCCCACAGATAATGGTCGTAAAAGCTTATCCTGCAGTAATGCTGGAGGGCATTGATGCCAAATTGATGAATGATGAAGCATTGAATGCAGAATCGTACCGTGATTTTCTTTATTACTATACTGTTTATTTTGCATCAGAAGCCAATGGCTTTAATAAGTTTAAAGACGTGAATCTTTCCCTGGAAAATAAAGTGCAGACAGCGATGAAGAGTTTTTCCGGAAAGTCCCTGACGTGGTGTATTGCCTATTTATTTAATAGTGATGTAAGCAAGGTTAGTCAGTATACTGCGAAACACATTTACGGCGTATTGGATTTGCAGGATGAAAATAATACGTACACCAACTTGCTGAAAAAGCAAGTGGATACGAGGCTGGCAGCGAAGGATGCTGTTGCGGTTGTAACAAATGAGGCAGATGCCAAATCATCAGCGACCAACTATCCAAAATTAAAAGACCTCGACGGAAACTATTTCACCATCGATGATCTGAAAGGTAAAGTGGTATATGTGGATTTCTGGGCGAGCTGGTGCGGCCCGAGCATGCAACAGATGCCGTATTCAAAGAAGCTTCATGCAATGTTTGATGAGAAACAATTGAAACAGGTGGTATTTCTTTACATTTCCATAGATGGATCTGAAGCTGCCTGGAAGAGTGCGGCCACACAACTTGCTTTGAAGGGAAAACTGGGTATTTCACCAGGCAATTGGCAAGCTCCCGTTGCAAAATTCTTCGGTATCAACAGCATTCCGCGCTATATGTTAATTGATAAGAAGGGTGAGATTGTGGATCTGAATGCAAAGCGCCCAAGCATGGCATCTGAGATTTACAATGATATTGTGAAGTTGATGGATTAGATACAGTGACGGTAATCATAAGAACTTTCTGGTTTTGAAATGCTTTCATGCTAACACTTTATTTTTGGACAAAGAATTAACAAAATGAATTTCAGTAGCCGCGCTCTTTTAAAACGTACAATCTTTCTCCTCCTGGTTATGGCCTCAAATACTGTCTGTGCTCAGAAATATGTTTTTTATCTCCACGGTATGATTGTGGAAAATATGGGAGCTAAGGCCGTGAGCCCCTCCTTTGGAGAGTATAAATATGATGCAATTCTCGAGGCTTTCCGTAAGGAAGGATTTACCGTGATGAGTGAGGTGAGGAAGCCCAACACGGATGTAAGTGAATATGCCCGAACCATTACCGAACAAATAAATGGGTTGTTGAAGAAAGGAGTACCGGCAAAGGATATAACCGTGGTTGGAGCATCCAAAGGAGCTTTGATTGCGATGCACGTTTCCACTTTCGTAAAAAACAAGGAAATGAATTTTGTTTTTCTGGCTGCCTGTAATGATGGTAATTTCCAGTCATTTCCGGAGATTGCTTTTTATGGGAACATCTTGTCAATTTATGAGAGGAGTGATGACATAGGCGAATCATGTATCCGTTTCAAAGAGAAAAGTGCGGCTTCGATTTCACATTATAAAGAAATTGAGATCAATAGCGGCCTTGAACATGGTTTTCTATTCCGCCCGATACCAGAGTGGATGAAACCTGCGGTTGGATGGGCGAATGGGGATTATGAACTATAAAGTTGTTTTGTTTTTCTTCTTTAAAGTATTTAGCAGCGGACTCAAAAAGATCGATCATTGCTTTCATAATTAAACTTCAGCACGAAATGGAGTTGTCTGAAGCTCTAAAGCTGATCAATCATAAAAGTATTCTTTCGAAAGAAAAAACAACCTGGGCAGATCTGGGTTGTGGCAGCGGATTATTCACCATCGCTCTCGCTAACCTGTTTGTACCAGGCAGTACCATATATGCAATTGACAACAATGCAGCCGCGTTGCAGAAAGTTGTTTCATCAACCTCAGTTGTTATAAAAAAAATCAAAGCAGATTTCACAAACGATGATTTGAA
>JBDSEW010000281.1:0-5459 GCA_039919825.1 Chitinophagales bacterium
GAAAAGAGCCTCCTTAAATTCGATAAAAACCTGGAAGGCGAGTATGGTCTGACATGGTTTTGGTTGGTCGGGATTTGTAATCGCAAACGTTCGAAACCTTTGAAGCTCTTTACTGGATTGAGTTACAAGGGATTTTTCCTGAATAGAAGTGAACCTTCATATATCTTAAGCCTCTGGTTGGTGCTTTCACCAACCAGCGCATTAACCTGTTTATTTTACTTTTTTGTTGAAAAGATATAAAGTTGAATGAGGTTAGTCAAGTGGTCGGTGACACAACCGACCATAGGCAAAAGGGATTTTTCCTGAATAGAAGTGAACCTTCATGTATCTTGAAAGTTCTTTAAGGCTTCCCCCGTTGGTGGGGGTTTTTAATCCCGTCCTTTTGAGCAATTGGATTTCTAATCTATAAAACGATGTCCCCCAACTCGCTCAAATCCGGTTGCACAAACGCACAATTCGATAAACCACTTACCATCCAATCACTTTGTAAAACTCTTTCTTGCTGATCACCTTTACTCGAGGTAACTTCATCACCGTGCACCCGCGCACGCGTAAGTGGATTGATCAACGTTTTCCTTTGTAGCATCCTATTGATTTCATTGCTTCCCAAATAGTTTTTGTGTTCCATTAACCTTCAGGAAATAAATTCCAGCAGGCAATGCGGTTATATCAATAGCAGCTTGCAACTGATAATTGCCTTGTTAATCAATCGAACTCATATTACTGTATCTATTTCCAGTCTTTGTAGTGATTGGAATGATGCTTTCTAACCGGTCTAAATCCGCCTGAGACAACGAATGCTCTGTAGCGGCAATGTTTTGTTCCAGGTAACTGATTCTTTTTGTTCCCGGAATGGGTAAAGCGCCTTTTGCAATGGTCCAGGCTAAAGCCAGTTGCGTGCTCGTAATTCCTTTTTCGACTGCCACTTTTTGAACTTCATTCAATAATTCAATATTTTTTTGAAATTGCTCGCCTTGAAATTTAGGGACCGTTCGTTTGAAATCATTTTCGGGGAAGTCTTCAGGTTTTTGAAACCTGCCGGATAGAAATCCACGGCCTAACGGAGAATACGCCACCAACGTAATTGCTAATTCGTCCAGGGTATCCATAATTCCTCTTTCTTCCACACTTCGCTCAAAGAGAGAATATTCTGTTTGCACTGCTGATAAGGGATGCACGGCATGTGCCTTCCGAATGGTTTCTGACGATACTTCTGAAAGTCCAATGTATTTTACTTTGCCCTCTTTTACTAATTCAGCCATGGCCTCCACGGTTTCTTCCACCGGTGTATTTTTATCCAACCGATGCAAATAATACAGGTCAATATAATCGGTTTGCAAATGTTTGAGTGAGCGTTCTGCTGCTTTTTTCACATAGTCCTTTTTGCCATTTACTATCCAGAGTGGTTTACCATGATCATCAATTTCGCTTCCGAACTTGGTGGCAATAATGTATTGGTCCCGGTTACCTTTGGTAGCTTTTGCAATAAGTTGTTCATTTAAGAAAGGGCCGTATAATTCAGCAGTATCTAAAAAATTTCCGCCCAATTCCAAAGAACGGTGAATGGTAGCGATCGCTTCTTTTTCATCAGATTTCCCATAAAGGTCAGCTCCTGCAAAGGTGGTCATACCCATGCAACCAAGACCGATTGGTGTAGCTGTTAGTCCCTGACTTCCTATTTTTATTTGTTTCATTATGATACTATTTTTGGATGGTGATGCAAATTACTGTATTAGCGAATGAATTAAGAGTTAGCCCCCTTTCTTTTTCCCCCGAAAGGGGAAACCTCCGAGCAAGGCTGACACGAAGTGTTAGTGAGCCATGATTGATGGGATTAGGTAGTTGCGGCTTGGAGTGAGTAGCTCCCCTCCCCTTTTTGGAGAGGGGCTGGTCCGTAGGACTACTATGGAGGGGTGAGGCTTTAAAAGTAATGAAGCAATCAGGAATTCACTTCATATAACTTCATTGATTAATCATAGGAGCCTCTTAGATCAAAAAATCTTATTCGATATTCAAAATAACACCATTAGCCCCAAGGCTACTGTGGTCACCCCCGTGGCCCAATGTCATTTAGTTAAGGGGATAAAAAAGTGAAAACCATTGAGTTATGAACTGTATTTCTACAGTTCTTTGTAGTGTCTAAATACAAAAACTCAATGGTCGAAGCAAATGTAAAAATTATTGAAGAGTTGAAATGCTTTTTAAATATCGTGTCCACTGATCCGCAGATTAGGCAGTTGGTAACGCAATGTCCAAGCGATTTCAGTCGGGACAGAAAATTAAAGTTCGAGCTCGTGGTAGGTATTATTTTAAATATGCCAAAACGAAGCCTGAGCATTGAGATACAAGAGTTCTTTGATAGTTTAGAAAATGGTTTGTCTCCCGCTACCAAGGGAGCTTTCAGCTTACAAAGAACAAAGCTTCAGAGCCTGTTTTTTGAAGTGTGGAATAAATGGTTGGTAGGGAGTTTTTATCATTATTATGGGTCTAAGGTAAAAAGCTGGCGGGGCTTTCTGTTACAAGCAGTAGATGGCTCTACTGCATATTTAATCAATACCGAAGAGGTGGCTGAACATTATGGCACTCAGGATAATCAACATGGTTCAGTACCAATGGCCAGAGTGATGCAGTTGCAGGATGTATTGAATGATATAACGTTGTGGGGAGCTATTGGTCCGATCACCGAATCAGAACAGACCATAATGGCTAGAGAGGTGAGTAATTTACATCCAGACAGTTTAACGCTTTTTGATCGTGGTTACCCGGGCTATACACTGATGTATTTGATTATCAACCAGGAAACTCCACGCCATTTTGTGATGCGTTGTAAAGCAGGATTCAATAGAGAAGTAATACAATTTGGGCGTAGTCCAAAAAGCAGTAAGATCGTAGAACTGACGCCAACCAAAGAAGCTATCGCAAACCTTCGCACGCATGGATATATTGTAACAGATAAAACAACGATAAAAGTGCGCATGGTAAAAGTAAGATTGAGTAGTGGTGAGATAGAGATATTGCTGACTAATCTGTATGATCACAAACTATTCACCACAGAAGATTTAAAGTATTTATACGGGCTACGTTGGGGAATCGAGACAACCTATAGCAAACAAAAAAATCAACTGCAGATGGAGCAGTTTAGTGGTCATAGGGTAATCTGTATTCAACAGGATTATGCAGCCAGCCTATTTGTTGCCAACCTTCAAAGCCTCATAGAAAAACAATGCGAACATTATTTGAAGCAGATAAATAAAAGACGCAAGTATTGTTATAAAATAAACCGTAACGTAAGTTGGGCATCTATGAAGCATACAATGATCAGGCTATTTTTATATAACGAGCCAGAACAAATACTATTAAAGCTTCAAAAAGCTTTTGAACGGAACATAGAACCCGTCAGGCCTGGAAGGCAGTTTCCACGAATCATAAAATCAAAACGAACAAAGGGTAAATACCAAACTTTCACTAACTACAAAAGAGCAATATGAACTTAACTAAACGACATTGCCCCGTGGCCCCTCAAAGGGGCGCCTTACACCTTAACCTTTCTGTCGCTCCGATTCAGGGGTTTCGTCCACCGGCAAATTGATTAAAGGTTTTTCCGTTGCCGCACACCCGCAGGCGTTTGCAGCAAGGCCTGGTGCTATGGCGAACGGTGCACCTCCATTAAAGCTTGCCTGCAAACGCGCTCGAGTTAAGGTTAGCCCCCTTCTTTTTCCCCGAAAGGGGGGAAGCCTTGCTCAAAGCTGAAACGAAGTGTTAGTGAGCTATGATTGATGGGATTAGGAGATAGTTGGATCTACCATTAAAAATGATGAGGTCAACAATTGTGCTGCCTATTTATTCTTCGCCATTTGTTTCATTAAAAGTTGGCTATGCTCATAGCCTGGTGTCAGACTTGAACTGTTGCATTAATTACTTGTTGATCACTAATTTACCGATTAATGTATGGCCATTAGTTTGAATTTGGACTAAATAAATACCTGATGGTTCGGATGAAAGATTAATCTCAATGTTAGATTCAAAATTATCTTTTGATGAAAATACTTTTCTTGAAAGTTGATTATAAACCTCAACTTTAGTTTGTGAATTTATGTTTTGAATATAAATTTTGAAGATACCGGTAGAAGGATTGGGATAAGGATTTATTACCGGCCCTTGTTCGTTTTCTTTAATTGAAGTTAAAGTGGAAAATTTTGTAATCCAGAAATCAATAATTCCATGGTTCTCAGCAACATCATGGTCACTTGAAGAACTAAAAGCTACGCCAATATATGATTGATCAAAACTTTGAATGATGGACATCCCACCATCGCCACCACTGCCTCCCAGGTTTAATTGACTAATTATCGCTCCATTAGTATCTAATTTCAAAGCCCAAAAATCATCGTCGCCATAATTGCCCTGAACATCACCGTCTTTTGAATCTGAATACCCAACTACGCAGAATTTATCATCTGCTGTCTTTATTAAGGCGGTTGCAATATCATTTCCAGTACCTCCATAGCAATTCTTCCAAATAACATTTCCCTCAGCATCCAATTTGATAATCCAATAGTCTGAAGATATATCGTTTAATTTGTGATTACCTGTAACGTCAATGTCATCAGAATAGGAATATCCAGCTACTAAGAATCCTCCTTCCGAAAGTTGAACAATCGAAGACGCTTCTTCAGTACCGGATCCTCCCAATGTTTTCGACCATTGAATTTCAAAATTACTGTCAAGCTTCATTATCCAATAATCAAACTGCCCATTAGAAGCTCCGACATCACCGTCCTGAGAATCCGAAAAGCCGACAAGGGAATATCCCTTGTCTTTAGTTTGAATGATACATTTAAATACATCATATCCACTTCCTCCATAATTATTTTGAGATAAAATGTTTCCCAATGAATCAATCTTTACTATCCATCCATCAAATTGTCCCTTATTATCAGAAACATCATCATCATTTGAGTCGCTCGCTCCCACAATTATAAATTTGTTATCCTCAACATTTATGATTGAATAAGCCCAGTCAGAGTCAGATCCTCCATATGATTTCTTCCACTTAATATTGCCATTCTGGTCCAGTCTAACAAGCCAATAGTCAGATTGATAATCCTGGAAGCCGCCATGATGATCTGTTACATCGCCGCTGCAGCATCCATGCATAAAACTATGTCCTGCAACTATATAACCACTGTCGATAGTTTCTACCACATCCGTTGCATGATCGTGTTCATTAGAGCCAAATGAATTTTCCCACTCTAAATTTCCACCATTATCCAATTTTACTACCCAATAATCTGCACAAGCCAAACAATTTACATCCCCGTGATGTCCTGTCACATCACCATCATTGGACATGGAATAGCCGACAACAATAAATCCACCATCTTTTGTTTGAATAATCTTAGAAGGTTTTTCCCAGGATGTTCCACCAAAACTTTTTTCCCATTCAAGATCTGCTTGAG
>JBDSEW010000311.1:0-4203 GCA_039919825.1 Chitinophagales bacterium
AGATGGTGAGAACAAGACCTGCAACAAGTAAAAAAATCAGGAGTGGGTTCATAGTTGAAAATGCGGTTGCAAACTTAAACAGAAACATTTCCATTTTCTGTTAAATCAGGATTGGGGAAGTATGAGACCAATCAAGATTCCTGAAATTAAAATTGATTAAGAGATAAGTCGCAAAGACGAAACAATTAACACACTGATGATTCTACGCTTTCTTCTTAGCGTTTTGGCGTCTTTGCGCTTAATTAATTGCAAGTTGTAACCGCGGACTTCCGATCCTTTTAAGATTTGCCGTATAGCTCTTTGATGGATTAGCCACAATTAATAGCCGCAATGCGTACTTTTGGACTTTAAATTAATAAGGACATGAAGGTAGCAGTTGTTGGTGCCACAGGCCTTGTGGGAACCACGATGTTAAAGATCCTGGAGGAACGCAATTTCCCGGTAGGAGAATTATTACCTGTTGCATCTGAAAAGTCGGCTGGGAAAGAGGTTACATTCAGAAATTCCGATTATACAATTATTGGTTTGGAAGAAGCCGTGAAGAGCGAACCTGACATTGCCATCTTCTCGGCGGGAGCTGCTGTTTCACGCGAATGGGCGCCGAAGTTTGCAGCAGTGGGAACAACGGTGATTGACAATTCCTCCTGCTGGAGAATGGATCCTGCTGTTCCATTGATTGTTCCGGAGATAAATGGTGAAGTGCTTACTGAAAATGATAAGATCATAGCCAATCCGAATTGTTCAACAATACAAATGGTGATGGTGCTGAACCCCCTGCACGTGAAGTATAAGATCAGGAGAATTGTTGTTTCCACCTATCAGTCGGTGAGCGGAACAGGTGTTAAAGCAGTCGATCAACTCATGTATGAACGCAAAGGTGAAAAGGGAATCAGGGCATATCCGCATCCGATAGATCTCAATTGCATTCCGCATATTGATTCCTTTCTGGAGAATGGCTATACGAAAGAAGAAATGAAAATGGTGAACGAAACCCGGAAGATCTTGCGTGCTCCAGGTCTGCAGGTTTCGCCTACTACGGTTCGCGTGCCGGTGAAAGGCGGCCATTCAGAAAGCGTGAATGTGGAGTTTGAAAGGGATTTTGATTTGAAGGAAATATTTGAAATACTTAATCATACAGCAGGCGTGGTGGTGCAGGACGATCCATCCCAAAACATCTATCCGATGCCTATTTATGCTGAAGGAAAAGATGAGGTGTTTGCAGGGCGCATCCGTCGTGATCCGTCGCAACCAAATACGCTGAATTGCTGGATCGTTGCTGATAACCTTCGTAAAGGAGCTGCAACCAATGCGGTGCAGATTGCAGAATACTTAATGGATAAGAAGATGATTGGTTCTAAATTGCTTCATTAGACTTCGGACATTTTAAATTGATATACATCATTGTAAACAATTGGTTTCTCCCATGGTAAGAACGCATACTTTTATCTGTATTGTTTTGTGGCTGATGCTGGCTACTAAAGCCGTAACTGCTCAGCCATTGGATAGTGAACTTGCACAGATCGTGAGCGATTATCAGTTAATAGGCATGTCAGTAGTGGAAGTATGCGATGGTCAGATAAATTTTTCGAAGGGATATGGTCTTGCTGATTATGACGATAATGTGCCTGTAACGGATAATACGTTGTACAGAATTGCTTCTCTTTCAAAATCTGTGACTGCAACTGCACTGATGATTTTGTATGATCAGGGTCTCTTTGGTTTGGATGACGATATCAATACCTATCTGGGTTATTCTATCCGCAACTGGCATTACCCGAACGATCCGATCACGTTTCGGACGTTGCTGTCACATACTTCTTCCATTGTTGATGGAAGTAAATATGATAATTTTTTAAGTGCCACCTATGCTCAGAATCCGCCTCCGTCTATTAGCACTTATTTTGTATCAGGTGGAAGTTATTACACCAGCAATATTTTTCTCAACAAAAAACCCGGAACCTACTTCACCTACAGCAACTCCAATTTTGGATTGATTGGAACATTGATTGAGAAAATCAGTGGTGTGCGATTCGATGTTTTCTGCAAACAAAATATTTTCGATCCATTGGAAATAACAGCAAGTTTTAACATTCAAGATCTGCCGGATATTTCTGATGTTGCTGTTTTGTATCGTTATCTCGGGAACAACTGGGTGCCACAGGCAGATAATTACAATGGAGTAATGCCACCGCCTTTAAACCTCAGTCAATATGTGATTGGAAACAATGGATTCATCTTCGGCCCGCAAGGCGGTCTTCGGGTAAGTGCAAACGGGCTTGCAGCATTTATGTTAATGCATGCAAATGATGGAACGTACAATAACACGACGATTCTTCAAAGTGCGACTGCACAATTGATGCATGCCGTTGAATGGCAGTATAACGGCAGCAATGGAAATGACTATTATGGTTTGTTTAAGGCCTGGGGATTGGGTTTTCATCTTACCACTAATACTGCCAACAGTGATATTGTATTTCCTGATAAGAATATGGCAGGGCATCCGGGCGAAGCTTATGGTTTAATCAGTGACATGTATTTCGATACCACAAAGAATGGAGTGATATTCATTACCAACGGCAGCAAGTTTTCTTATGTTATTGGGCCGGCTTCTTCTTTTTATACAGTGGAAAAAGACATATTTGATGCGGTTTACAATGATCTTCAAAACTGCGCAGCGCCAGAAGATCCCAGGCATTTCAGCGACTTCGAAATTGTTCCCAATCCTGTTATTGACTGGTTAACTGTGCATTCTTCAATATATGGCGGACTCCTTAGTATGGACAAGGTCACCATCTATGATCTCTATGGTAAATTATGGTTTTCCGCCCCGGTAATTTCAGGAAGCATTCATGTTGCTGCTTTGCCACATGGTATTTACCGGCTTGTATTTAATGTGCAAGATCATGCATACCAAATTCCTTTCATCAGGCAATAGCAACCCAGCCATTTTAATTTCATCCCAATTTCTTGTTTACTCAGTTGTCACTTCCTGAATTCACCCGTTCACAACTCGCACTCCGCAATGGACAGGATAAGCCGCAAATATGGGTCGCCTATAAAGGATTTATTTATGATCTCACCGATAGCCGCCTCTGGCTCAACGGTCATCACTACGAACACTGGGCCGGCCAGGATCTTACAGAAGAATTAAAAGATGCGCCTCATACGGTGCAGGTGTTTGAAGGGTGGGAGCAAATCGGGAAACTCATTTGAGCATTTTGAGGGTTTAAGGGTCTGAAGGGTTTAGGTCGTTTAGAATGTACAGTCAGATTCGGCATAAACCCTTCAAACCCTTCAAACATTTCAAACCCTTCAAACTCTTTTTACTCGACCAGTGAAATGTCGAACTGAACTAGATCCACGAAATCCTGCACACGTTCTTCAATGTCGTCTTCAGTAATGGTGATGAGTCGTTCGGTGCCGAATTTTTCAACACAAAAAGAAGCCATGGTAGAACCGTAGATGATGGCCCTTTTCATATTCTCGTAAGAGATATCATTTGTCTGTGCGAGGTAACCAATAAATCCCCCGGCAAAGGCATCACCGGCACCTGTTGGATCAAACACTTCTTCCAATGGCAATGCTGGTGCAAAGAATACATTGTTTTCATGAAAGAGCAATGCGCCGTGTTCTCCTTTTTTGATAATCAGGTATTTCGGCCCGCGCTCTAAAATTTTCTTCGCTGCTTTCACCAATGAATATTCACCGGAAAGTTCACGCGCTTCAGCATCATTAATAGTCAGCACATCAATCATGGTCAGCACTTCCGCCAGCTCTTTGGGTGTATGCTCCATCCAGAAATTCATGGTATCGAGCACAATTAGTTTAGGGCGTTGCCGTAGCCGGTTGATCACCAAGATCTGGATGCTCGGTGTGAGGTTGCCAAGCATCAAAAACTCACAATCCTGGTAGCTTTCCGGCACAATGGGATCGAATGTAGCAAGCACATTCAGATCAGTAATCAATGTGTCACGGGTATTCATATCGAGGTGGTACGATCCTTTCCAGAAAAATGATTTCTCATTTTCCTTTATCTGCAACCCTTCAGTTTTTACACCGCGGGCATTCATTAACGTGATCTGTTCTTTGGGAAAATCACCTCCCACCACAGAGATCAGGTTGATGTTCTTATCGAAGTAGGATGCCGCCAGAGAGATATAAGTCGCAGCACCTCCGATGATCCGTTCTGATTTTCCAAAGGGT
>JBDSEW010000415.1:0-3926 GCA_039919825.1 Chitinophagales bacterium
CGTTTATTCCTGATATTAATGATGCCTTCTTTGGTAAAGATCATTCCGTTTCTTCCGTTGCGGGTAGGAATTACACAATCAAACATGTCAACACCAAGCGCAATGCATTCGAGGATGTTATCAGGCATCCCAACACCCATCAGGTAGCGCGGTTTGTCAGCGGGTAGAATTCTGCACACTGCCGCTGTCATCTCATACATTTCTTCAGCTGGTTCACCTACTGAGAGGCCTCCGATCGCATTGCCTTCCGCATTTTTTTCTGCAATTAACTCTGCTGATTGTTTTCTTAAGTCCATAAACGTGCTTCCCTGTACAATAGGAAAGAGCGATTGGTGATAACCGTATAGTGGAGTTGTTTCACCAAACCTGGTGATACAGCGCTGCAGCCAGCGATGGGTTAACTCCATCGATTTTTTTGCTGCCTTGTATTCGCTGGGCCAGGCAAGGCATTCATCGAAAGCCATCATGATGTCGCCACCAATGATTCGCTGAATGTCAATCACTTTTTCAGGTGAAAACAGATGTTTGGATCCATCGATGTGCGAATGAAATTTGACACCATCTTCTGTAATTTTTCTCCTGTCAGCCAATGAAAAAACCTGGTAGCCCCCACTATCTGTAAGAATGGGTTTTTTCCAACCATTAAAGCCATGCAGGCCGCCCGCTTCCCGCATAACTTCCATTCCGGGCCGCAGGTATAAATGATAGGTGTTACCAAGGATAATTTGCGCACCAATGGTATCCTCCAATTCGCGGAAATGAACGGCCTTTACGCCACCGGTGGTTCCAATAGGCATAAAAATAGGAGTCTCTATGGTTCCGTTATCAGTCGTTATAATGGTGGCACGGGCTGACGACTGGGTATCAATTGCATCAATATGAAACTGCATGTGTTGGGTTAGATCAAAAAAGAACCATGATTTATTTACTTTTGGCGGCTCAAAATAACGGAAATTGGAGGTACTCTTTATTCTATTTGTATTGATGGCAGTAGTTCAATTGCTATACCTGCTCATAATATTCCGTTGCCTTGCAATATATAAGCCTCCCAAACAAGAGACAGAATGGCCACCGGTTACCGTGATTATCTGTGCACGGAATGAATCAGTCCGGCTGGAGAGAAACCTCCCATTGATAATGGAACAGGAGTATCCTGATTTTGAAGTAGTGGTGGTAAATGATAATTCGCAGGATGATTCTGAGTTGTTGCTGATGCGCCTTTCAGCGAGATACCCGCGATTGGTAGTGCGCACTATTACACAGGAGTCCAACATCATGCAGGGAAAGAAATACCCGCTCACGGTAGGAATCCGGGCCGCGAAAAATGAAGTGGTATTGCTTACGGATGCTGATTGCTCACCTGCGGGGAATCAATGGATCCAAAACATGGCATCAGTATTCACTCCCAAAACGGAGATTGTTTTGGGATACGCACCTTACCGCAAGTATGCAGGATTTATCAATAAATATATTCGCTACGAAACATTCATGACAGGTCTTTGTTACCTCTCTTTTGCGCTGGCGCGGATACCTTACATGGGTGTTGGGCGAAACCTGGCCTATCGAAAGGTTATTTTTTTTAATAACAATGTTTTTCCAAAGCATCCGCACCTTATTTCCGGCGATGATGATTTGTTGATCAATAAAGCTGCAACGAGCACCAATACATTGGTGCAGGTGAATAAAGATTCACTTATGTTTTCAGAACCAAAAAAATCGTGGGATGAATACTGGGAACAGAAACGCCGCCATGTAAGCACGGGTAAATATTACAAATTCAGTCACCTGCTGCTATTGGGTCTCTTTTCTATCACACACCTGTTGTTTTATTGTTTCTTTTTGTTGGTAATGATGTACTCTTCTTACCAACTTGAGGCACTTGTCCTTTTCGGCTTAAGGTTAGTGGCACAGGGAATTATTTTCCGGGCCTGCATGAAAAATTTGGGTGAAGAAGATTTGTATTGGTATTTTCCCGTAATGGATATTTTGTTTTTAATTTACTACCTGAAGCTATTTCCTGATGTGTTTCAAAATAAACAGGCAGCATGGAAGTAAATCCTAATTTCTCACCGAGGGCAAACGAAGATATTGAACTGGTGCAACAGGCGCTTGGAGGCGATCAAAAAGCATACGCCAGGCTGATGACCCGTTACAAGGATTCAATATATTTCCTGCTATTGAAAATGGTGCACAATGAAGATGATGCCAATGACCTTACGATAGAAGCTTTTGGAAAAGCATTCAGCAACCTTGCCAAGTACACGCCTGACTTTGCATTCAGCACGTGGTTGTATAAGATTGCATTGAATAACTGCATCGATTTTATCAGGAAGAAGAAAGTAGAAACACTTTCTCTTTTTGAAGTTTCAGACAATGACCAGGGTGAAAGTTTTCGCATTGATGTACAAAGCAGTGCTCCGGATCCTGAAGAAAGTTACATTCGCAAACAACGGAATAAGCTGCTTCGCGAAGTGATTGAAAAAATAAATCCAAAGTACAGGCTGCTGATCGAGTTGCGATATTATGATGAGCTATCTTATGAAGAAATTGCCGAAGAGACTAATCTGCCATTAGGAACAGTCAAGGCACAGTTGTTCCGCGCCAAAGGATTATTGTACCAGATTCTTTCCAATGGTAAAGAGCATATGTAAAAATTGAATGCAATAATTGTTGTGGTTCTCCTTCAAAAATATTTCCCTGAACTTTCGCCGTTACAACTCAACCAGTTTAAAAGCCTGGAAGAGCAGTATCGTGATTGGAATGAAAAGATCAATGTTATTTCCCGCAAGGATATTGATCACTTATATGAGCGGCATGTGCTCCATTCAATGGCGATAGCGAAGTGTATTTCTTTTATAGCGGGCACGCGCATCCTGGATGCAGGCACAGGCGGTGGCTTCCCCGGAATTCCGCTGGCTATTATATTTCCTGGTGTACAATTCCAATTGATCGATGCTACGGGAAAAAAAATAAAAGTAGTGCAGGCCATAGCCGATTCTATTCAACTGAAAAATGTAATTGGACTTCATGCGCGTGCAGAAGAAATGCAAGGCAGGTTTGATTTTATTTTAAGCAGGGGAGTGGCTCCACTCCATACTATTTATGATTGGACGAGGCACCTGCTTTCCGTAGAAAGTAAAAATGAACTTCGCAATGGCTGGTTAGTGCTGAAAGGTGGGAACCTCGAAAATGAATTGAAAGAGCTGAAGAAGAAAGCAAAGCTGATTCCTATTAGCAATTATTTTAAAGAGGAATTTTTTGCAGAGAAGTTCATAGTCTGTTTCTAAAAGCAAGCTCAAAATTCCGGAAGTCATACATTCCCGGCTCAGCGGAGATCAGGATCTCTTTATTGCAGAGTGAGATACCGAAATAAATCCGGCATGACAGCTATCAGGTAATATTTTGAGATCGCTTCTAAAAGGATCTTCCAACGCCTACTACATACCTGAAATCAAAGTATTGGTCATTGGCAGCAGGTGCGTGGTTGACCAGCAATGGAAAATCTATTCTGAGTGTAAAAGGTTTTACTTTATCCAATACTCCCCAGTCTTTGATTGTAAAAGCAAGTCCCACTCCTCCATCGGCTCTCAGATCAGAAAAATGAAATGAATCTTCGATGGTCTGATAATCCATAAATCCCGCATCTGCAAACAGATACGAATCAATATGGAGCCACGATTTGAATAATTTGGGTTTAAAGCGAATCAAATTGTCGAAGTCAAGTTCACCCGAAACCGCAATGCCGGATCTTCCGGAAAACAGGGAATAGATTGTTGAATCGTTTTTGTTTTGCTCTGTGGCAAGGTAACCTGCATAGCCACGTAAATTTAATCCTCCTCCCTGCTGAAAATGATTAATGTCGGAGCCATAGCCCAACCATTCAGAAGGAACAAATGCCTTGCTGCGAACAAATTTATTTTCCATCA
>JBDSEW010000436.1:0-12276 GCA_039919825.1 Chitinophagales bacterium
CGGAGCCATTTCAATACTGGTAGGTCACGATCATCGCATCATTGTCGAGTCAAAAGCGGGAGAGGGCTCTCATATTTCTGATGTGGAATATTCTGAAGCTGGCGCTGAGATTGCCTATAATGCCAAAGAAATTTTTCAGGCCGGCATCATCTTAAAAGTAGCGCCGTTATCGGATCAGGAGATACACATGCTTCGTCCGAATCAAATCATTATTTCCCCCATTCACCTTCCAACCGTTACTGACAAATACCTTGAGCTGCTGCTGCAGAAAAAAGTAATAGCACTCGCTTACGAATATATCCAGGATGAGTCCGATTCGTTTCCTATAGTTTCGAGCATGAGTGAGATTGCCGGTAGCACCGCAATATTGATTGCTGCCGAATTGTTGAGCAATCTCAATCATGGCAAAGGAATTTTATTGGGCGGCATTGCAGGTGTTCCTCCTGCCAATGTAGTGATTCTTGGTGCCGGAACTGTTGGAGAAAATGCAGCCCGCACAGCCATTGCGTTAGGTGCAGAGGTAAAAATATTTGACAACTCTATTTATAAATTGAAGCGGCTGCAACGCAACATCGGTGCAAGAGTTTTTACTTCTATTGTCCGCCAGGATGTTTTAGCCAAAGCGCTTGCACGCGCTGATGTGGCAGTAGGAGCGGTACATTCAAAATCGGGCCGTGCTCCGATTATTGTTACTGAACAAATGGTATCACACATGCGCCCGGGATCGGTAATTGTAGATGTAAGCATCGACCAGGGTGGCTGTTTTGAAACATCAGAAGTGACAACGCATACAGACCCTATCTTTAAGAAATTTGATATCATCCATTATTGCGTACCCAATATTCCATCCCGTGTGCCACGCACTGCTTCACAAGCGATCAGTAATGTGCTTACCACCATGTTGCTTGAAGCAAGCGAGCTAGGTGGTTTTGATAAGCTGATGAGTGTTCATCCCCACATCCGGAATGGTGTTTACATGTATAAAGGCACGCTCACCAATCGCCACCTCAGCGAAAAGTTCAATATGAAGAGTACGGATTTGAATTTGTTGTTTACTTCGGGAATGTAAATTATAAAATTACGGATGAGGACTTACAATGTCTTAAGTCTACCGTCATAAGTCCTGGTTCTTAGCTCCTCATTAATGACTCCTGCCTTCCGAATCACTTTTTCTCCTCCACATCCTTCAAATTATCATCCGGCATCCTGTCAACCAAATAATAATTCGGATCAATACCCGCTTTGTCCGGCTGCTGGTTTACGACAAAGGTGTAGGTGTTTTTTTCTGAAGAAACTTTAACGCGCTGGCTATATAACTGTATGCCAATTTTCTTTCCTTCAGCAGGTGCTGCAAGTGCCCCGATTTCAATCCAGTCGCTGATGCCCACTTTGGTTTCTTTACCCAAAGAATCTGCCTTGAATTTTTCTGACTGTGCATTAATGGTCACTTCAAATTTGTTATCTCCTGTCTTTTTGTAGGAAGCATCCAATGTACGGTTATTGAAAACAGTCATGTCGTAAAACAAATCTTTGATCAGGTATTTCAGAGAATCCGGAGTTTGGTGTTCAAAGCGATCAACCAGGTTGTAGGAGTTCGGATAAGGAGGATTGCGGTAAGCGAACGAGTCCACCATATTTTTTAATGCTTTATTGATATTGTCTTCACCAATCATTTCTTTCAAATAATACATCACTACACTTCCTTTGCGGTAATGGATATAACCTTGATTTTCCACGTTTAGCAGGGGCGTTTCCCTGATTGTTTCAGTACCGCGGGAACGGAGGTAACGGTCCATCTCATATTTTAGAAATTTATGCATCTGCTCTTTACCATACAGGTCTTCCATCACCATCAGTGCAGAATATTGCGCCATGGTTTCAGATAATAAGGTAGCTCCCTGCATGTTGGCACCAATCACCTGGTGTGCCCACAATTGGTGTCCCATTTCATGTGCCACCACATAGTATACCATATCAATATCATCAGGGTCTTCAAGGTTTGCTATAAACCCAATGCTTTCAGAATAAGGCATCGTACCCGGAAAAGCTTGTGCAAAAGAAGCATAGCGTGGAAACTCAATGATGCGCGCCTGGTTATGGTAATACGGCCCAAAGTTTTCAGTAAAATACTTTAGCGAACTTTTGAGTGAGTTCATCATTTTATCAATGTTGTATTCATGGCCTTTGGTGTAATATACTTCAACATCAATGTCCTTAAACTTATCACGTTTTACTTCATACTGTGCAGAGATGAAGGAATAAAAATTCATCGATTTATGATCCAGTTTGTAATGGAAATAATGACGGTCACCTTCTGTCCATTCTTTCAGCAAAGATCCGGGTGCAACAATAACCTGATCTTTGGAGGTGCTCATCACTGTTTCAACATTTACCCAATCGGAACTGTTACTGAGATAGGTGTTAATGCATTTATCAGTGCAATTACGCACTAATGGCGGCATCCGGTCGCGTTCCGGAAGTTTGCATTTCTTCCTGCGGTTTTTATCTTCCACTTCATTGCCTGCCTGGTAGCCGATCTGTGGCAGTACATCTGCATTATTAAAAAAGGAACCATTGGCAACAATCTGCGTGAACCGCACTTCATTCTCGAATCCCCTGCAATGGTAGCTTGATGTTGTTTTAAACGTCATGCTGTCGCCGGGCTGGAGAGGTTGTTGTAATTTGTAAATGCGGTAGAGATGTTCTTCGTCATCGAGCACCATTTCTGCATTTGGCAAATCAATAGTGACTTGGAATCCTTCTAACATCGAGAAGTGAAGAGAGTCTATGGGTTTACTTCCTGCATTCCATGCTCTAGCCGTAGCAACTACATTTAAATCCTGTGATTCAGGATAGAGGTCAATCGTAAAACGAATGTCCGTTACCCGTGGTTGATTGATGTCTTCATATTTTTTATACATCCTTTCATATTCTGCACGTCCGATTTCCCGCGCCAGCGGTGTGTTATAGTGATTGAGCACTTTAGTGTTGTAAAAAACAAATCCGGCAGTGCCTATCCACAGCACCAGGAGTAAAAAAGTGATCCATCGGTAACTTCCCATAAAAGAAGCTCTTGCAGCATTCCACCTGTTTTTAAAAGTGGTTCCTTTCCCACGCACCCAGAAAAAGATCACTTTCATTACGAGCAATCCTGAAAACAGGAACCAGTAAATGTTGAACCAGGTGAGTCCCGGTAAATATGGGTTAAGACCATTCATGTCAGAATAAGTATGAGCGGGCACTCCTCCAAAAACAACCATGTTGGAGGTTATGTCGAGCGCTCTCCATGCAAAAAGATTGACTATAAGGAAGGCAATGAAAACGAAGTAAGCGATATAGCGGTTATTAATCACTGTATGAATAAACAGCGAGAGCACGATAAGAAATGAAAAGGATAAGAGATCAAGCGCAAGCAGCTCGGTCAGGTATTCACCTATTTTATAGTCGTGAAAACCGTACAATGTTTGCGTTATCACACCCGTCAGCAACGCAACAACGAGGATCACTGTTACTATAAGAATCATGGAAACTAATTTGGAAACAGGGGATATCCACTTTGCAAAGGGGAGTGCGTCATAAATATCACTCACCCTGGCATCCCGCTCTTTCCATGCCAGCACACCCGTATAAAAAGTGATGATGGCCACCAGGAATAAATAGAGTGTTCCGCGAATCGTGTCAATAATGGTGTAGGTAACCGGGAAGGATTTGTTGCCGTATCCTGAATCTGTGACAAAGGCCATAGATGAACCCATGTTAATAATACCCGCAAGAATAATCACGATGAAGGCAGTGCTCTTCATTATTCCCCAAAAATCAAGACGCACCTGGTTTACGAATTGTTTGAATTGCTGTGAAGCGGATGCAGAAAAACTAGCAGTTGGCAACGATTGAAACATTCCATACGCCGGTAACAATTCTTTTTCAGATGGTGCACTCCGTTTTTTACGGCCCGATCTTTCGGTGAAGGAAAACCGGGAAAACGTAAATGTCAGGATGCAACCCGCTGCAATCAGCCAGATAATTCTGTTTACCAGCATGATGCCGGTTAATCCAAGTGACAGGGTGTTTTTATCTGCAACTGTCCAGTATTTTGTAGCTACTGAAAATGTGCGTATGCCAAATGGATCAATCAGTGTTCCGATGTATTCATTCTTCAGATCACGAACGAGTCCATTGGCAATACCATACCCCACCAACAAAAGAATGGTGGCGATGAAGGAATAAATGGTGCTTCGGGTAAGTGCCGCAATTGCAAAAATAAAAGCGCCGGCAAAAAGAATGTTGGGAATAATGAATACGAGAAGTCCCATCAGGTGACCATCCAGGTAGGTGGGCCCAACACGATCCGCATCTACCCATGGCATCATTGCGCCTAAAATATTTCCGATGGAAACACCCAGAAACGGAACGATAGCAACGAATGCTGCTCCGCAAAACCGGCCCATCAGGAAACTGAATTTCTTTAATGGAGTTGAAAAAATAATCTGGTGCGTATTAAAATTAAAATCACGTGCCGCTGCCACATTCAGAAAAGCAGTCACCATCAAAAGGCTGATGATGGACATCACTGCGTAAAAATTTTCGACTACAAAGGGCGCATTTTTATTTACGTTTCCAACAGATCCCCCAACAGTAACTGAATCACTGCTGGTAGCACCGAAAATCAGCAACGCATTGATGAATAGAAAAATATACCCCATCGGTTGTTTAAACCAATAGCGAACTTCGAATCGAAAAATCTTTAAAAACATGCGCGTGAAGTTTATTTCAAAAGATCAATAGTCAATGGTGAATTGAGGATGATGTCCTGCTTTCTGCTTAGTTTAACCCTGCAATTCTCGAAAAGAAAACATCTTCAAGATCAGCGTCTACAGCTGAAAATCCCTCTCCCGGATCATCGGTATTATAAACATGAATCAAGGGCCTGCCACCGACCATGCGCGTAGAAATAACCTTATAACGGTTAATGAATTCCTGTACTTCCGACTTTGAAATGTATTTCGTCCAGATCTTATTCGACAAGGATTGCAATGCATCATTGGGTGATCCTGAATAAAGTAAAGTTCCTTTGTCGATGATAGCCATGTTGGAACACAATTCCTTAACATCATCAACTATATGAGTTGAAAGAATAACGATCCTGTTTTCACCGATCTCCGAAAGCAAATTATAAAAGCGGTTGCGTTCACCAGGATCAAGTCCAGCCGTAGGTTCATCTACGATGATAAGTCTTGGATCACCAAGCAATGCCTGTGCAATACCGAAACGTTGTTTCATGCCACCGGAAAAGCTGCTCAGCGATTTTTTGCGCACATCATAGAGGTTTACTTTTTGCAACAGTGCTGTAACAAGTTCTTTCCTTCCTGAGGTAATTCCCTTTAACACCGCAATATGGTCGAGCATGTCATGCGCAGAAACTTTTGGATATACACCGAATTCCTGAGGAAGATAGCCCAGTATCTTCCGTACTGCCATTTTATCTTTTAATACATCGAGTCCTTCCATACGTATGCTTCCCCTGTCTGCATCCTGCAGCGTTGCGATAGTGCGCATGAGCGTAGATTTTCCGGCACCATTTGGTCCCAATAATCCATACATGCCTGTAGGAATGGTGAGTGTAACATCGTTAAGGGCAATCACACCATTGGCATAGGTCTTTGACAATCCCTGAATGGAAAGCTCCATGATTTGGTTTTTTTTTACAATGATAAAGAATGAGAGGCAAAAGGTGGAGTAAATGTTACAGAGGTTATGAACTATTTATGTTTTAATATTAATCAACGTTCAAAAGAAGCTTCCTTACTTCCAACCATTAATTGGATTATTTTAGCACCAGCATAAAATCCTGTCAATGAAATTATTTCTACTATTTTCCTTTTTGATGTGCTTTTTTTCTTTGAAATATGCTACCGCACAACAGCGGTTATTTTCCATTCCATTAAGTGGGACGCAAAGGGTTTACGAAATAAAGGAAGACTGGAATCCTGAATTGAACAGCCTGGAAGGAGAAGTGGAAGATGGGTTTAAAGACGGGAAAGTACTGGAAGAAAATAAAAAATATTTGCAGGAAAAGATAAGTAAGAAAAAATCAATTACAACAGTACCCGGTACCACGAGGGATGTGTTGGATACACCTTATGTATGGCGCAATTTGCAGGGTAATCTCTATAATAATTCTGTTCCCAACGACAATGATGTTGCCATCTCCAATACCGGTTATGTAGTTTCTGTAATGAACTCGACAGTGTTTATGTATGACCTGAATGCTGATACCACTATCAGTTACCTCTCACTCGATGCCTTTGCTACTCCACTGGGAAATATCAATGATAAGTATGATCCCAAGGCAATTTATGATCCTGTTGAAAACAAATTTGTGGTAGTGTTTCTTGCAGGATTTACTGACATTACCTCCAGCATCATTGTTGCATTTTCGCAATCCGATCATCCCGGTGGTGGATGGAATTTTTATGAATTGCCCGGAAATCCGTTGAATGATACACTTTGGAGTGACTATCCGATTATAGCCCTCACCAACCATGAATTATTTGTGACTGTCAATCACCTTCACAATGATGAGCCGTGGCAGACAGGCTGGGTGCGAAGTGTGATCTGGCAAGTAAATAAAATGAATGGTTACAATGGAGCATCACTCTCCGTTCAGTTGCATGATGATGTGGCATTCAACGGAAAAAAAATCAGGAACCTCTGTCCGGTGAAGGGAGGAAGTACTTTATATGGACCAGGCATCTATTTCATGAGCCAGCGAAACCTGGATGTTGTGAATGATACTTTTTTCCTCGTCCATGTTTCTGATACTATTGGTGCGCCGGGACAATCACTGAACACACAGGTTTTGAAATCTGATATTCCATACTTCGTTCCTATTGACGGGAAACAATCGGCGGGTGGAGATCTTGCAACCAATGACTCGCGGGTGCTTGGTGCCTTTTTTGAAAATGACCGCATCCAGTTTGCCGGCAACACTACCGATACTTTATTTGCAACTGCCGCTATCTATCATGGAATCATCAGTAATGTATCCACATCGCCGGCATTAACTTTAAAGATATTGTCCGATGATACGATTCATTATGGCTATCCGAACCTGGCTTACAATGGAAACAGTGACCAGGATAATTCTGCCATCCTGGTGGTAATGCGAAGTGCGGTCAATCTTTTTTCCGGTTACTCAGTGATACGCTCTGATGGCGAAGGAAGTTATTCACCAGTTAAGAATGTGAAGAATGGGCAGTCCTATGTTTCGGTAATTCCGGGAACAGAACGTTGGGGTGACTATTCCGGGGCACAGCGTAAATATGATGAGCCGGGAAAAGTTTGGGTGAATGGTTCTTATGGAACAACCATTCATAAAACTTCGACCTGGATTGCGGAAATAGCGCTCGATCCGCCACCCACAGGTATTGATGCGTTGCAGGAAAATGAGGAGCAGGTGAATGTGTTTCCGAATCCGCTCACTGAAAAGATGACCGTGAAGTTCAAGCTCGAACATTCGGCAAATAGCCTGTTTGAACTGATTGATATGAATGGCATAAAAGTAAAAACACTTCTTCAGACAAGAGCCCTTGCAGGAAAAAATGAATTTACCTTTTCCCTGGAACCACTTGCCACGGGAACTTACTTCCTGCGTATTTCTGCCAATGGAAATGTAATTGCTACAGAGAAGGTGATTAAACTCTGAACAACCACATCGGACAGGCATGGTAACAGGAGCATGAAAAATTAAGGTTCACGCAAAGCTCTCAGAGCTCGCAGAGAAAAGTTTCGAAACCACCTATATTCCTTTTATCCGGAAAAGTAACGGAGCATTTCTGTCGAATAATAATTCATCGTAACTTTCTTGAAATTCCGGTGCAATGAAAAAACTATTTACACTCGCTTTCATCCTGGTTGCCCATCTCGGTTTTTCCCAAACAAATATTCTCAGTACCAATATTACTGCCGAGCAGGTGATGACCGGTAATTATGATCCGTCCATCTATACGCCGCTTGTTTTGTTGAATGATCCTGATACACTTTCAACGGGATTGAATGATCAGATAAGTGCAGACTCGCTGCATGCATACCTGGAGAAATTGGGTTCTTTTCATACCCGCAACTCAGGATCTGACACTGTATCTGCTGTTAAAGGCATTGGCGCTGCAAGAAGATGGGTGTATCAGAAATTTCAGCAGTTCAGTGCGGCAAATGATCATCGCTTATTGTCTTCCTACCTTCAGTTTGATATGCTGATTTGTAATGCAGGCCAACATAGAAATGTGTTCGCAGTATTGCCGGGCCTTGATACTTCTGATCATTCGATTATTATCATTGAATCGCATTTAGACAGCCGGTGTGAAGAATTGTGCGATACTGCCTGTCTCGCACAAGGCAGCGACGACAATGGGAGTGGAACAGCCCTGGTGATCGAGCTTGCAAGAGTAATGAGCAAATACAGCTACAGTCGTACAATCGTGTTTCTTGCGAACATTGCTGAAGAACAGGGTTTATACGGTTCAGAGGCATTTGCTGACTATGTACAACAGAAAAATATTCCTGTTAAGGCAGTCCTCAACAATGATATTGTAGGAGGCGTTTTGTGCGGCCATACATCATCACCTCCAAGTTGTTCTCCTTTTGGCGACATTGACAGTACCCAATTAAAACTGTTTTCTTATGGCGGATTCAATTCACTTCACAAAGGCTTGGTAAGATTTATCAAGTTACAATACCAGGAGCAGTTGCTGGAACTTGCTTCCGTTCCCATGACCATTTCAGTGATGACCGGAGAAGACCGTACAGGAAGGGGAGGTGATCACATTCCATTCAGAGAGCATGGTTATACTGCGGTGCGTTTTACTTCTGCCAATGAAAATGGAAATGCCAATGTAACAGCAATTGGCTATTCAGACAATCAGCATACTTCACGCGATGTACTTGGCTATGATACAGATGGTGATGCTGAAATCGATAGTTTCATGGTTGACTTCAATTACCTTGCAAGAAATACACTGATCAATGGTAATGCAGCAGCCATGGCGGCTATTGGGCCAAAAACGCCTTCATTTAATTTATACTTACCGCTGCAGGGCAACGATGCCTCTGTGGAAATTATAGCCGAACAGGATTATCCTCAATACAGAGTTGGTGCCCGTACCCTCACCTACGATTGGGATACAGTTTATACATTCAATACTCCCGATGCAATCCTGCATCTTGAAACAGCCAATACCTATTATTTTAGCGTGGCAACAGTCGATAGCAATGGCATAGAAAGTTTATTCAGTGGAGAAATTGCAGGAACCATCACTTCTATAAAAGATCCTCAATCGCAAAAAGGCATTCAATTGTTGCCTGCATTTCCCAACCCTGCAGATGAATCCATCATGATCACTGTAAATGTGCTTAGCCCTGTTAGCTATAAAACAGCCTTTATTCGTGTAACTGATACTAATGGAAACCTGCTTAAAGAACTTCCCATCAAGTTGGACAAGGGAATCAACGAAGTGCTTTACCATCATGGATACCAGGCAAGCGGAACCTATCTCTACCAGTTGGTGATTGATGGGAATATCACAGAAACAAAAAGGATAATATTTGAAAAATGAGGTGCCTCCTGAGCGGGGCCGAATTAGCACCGGATTGATCTTCCGAAATTCGCACGTTTCGGCTTCGTCAACGGGCAAATTTCTTCTTCCACAACTTATTCAAGCCATATGGCCAGTTACCATTTTAAGGATTTAACCAGGTGGCAATTTAGTCAACAGCAAACTAACCTTTGTTAGCCAAACCCTTATCCTGTAAGGCTTTCAGGAAAAATAAATCACTAATTCCTTACATTTTCGCATAACTTTGTCACCGTTTAATACGTAAGAACGTCAACATGCGGAGAAAAAAAGTTTCGATACAAGGCATAGCAGCATCCTTTCACGATGTAGCCGCTCAAAAATTCTTTGGGCGCAGCATCGATGTGATTGAAGCCAACTCCTTTCGAAGCTCGTGCGAGAAGATGGTGAATGGTGAAGCTGACTATTGTGTGATGGCCATTGAGAATTCCACAGCAGGCACCATCCTCACCAACTATCAGTTCATCACTGATTACCGTTTGCGGGTGATTGGTGAAGTGTACCTGCAGATTGAATTGCACCTGATGGGATTGAATGGAGTAAATATCAATGAAATCGAATTCATCCATTCTCATCCAATGGCTATCCGCCAGTGCGATGAGTTCCTGCTTCGCTTTCCTGATAAGAAAGTAATGGCATTGAATGATACTGCGGAATGTGCGAGAAACGTACGTGATCAGAAATTGGTGAATACTGCCGTGATTGCAGGTGATGCAGCAGCGGAATTGTACGGCATGACTATCCTGCATTCCAATATAGAAACGCATAAAAGAAACTATACCCGCTTTCTCGTGCTTTCTGATAAAAACATAAAAATCTCAGGGGCTAATAAAGCGTCGATCAGTTTTCAACTCGATAACTCGCCGCGCAACCTGAAAAAGGTAGTTGATATTCTGGGTGATTACTGGATCAATCTTACCAAGATTCAATCCGTGCCTATTGTTGGCCGGCCCAATGAATATACGTTCCTGGTAGATCTTGAATGGAATAACTATGAAGATTATGAAAAGGCGATCACCAAGGTGTTGAAGAAAACATTTAATCTTTCAATTTTAGGAGAATACCGTAAAGGAAAATTTGTAACAGCAAAATTATGAGCACAAAAAAATTAGACCTCGACTTAATACCACCCAGTGAGTGGTTGCCTTTTGACAGCAAGCCGATCCTGATTGCAGGTCCTTGCAGCGCAGAATCCGAAGACCAGATGCTGAAAACAGCCAGAGGTATTAAACAGCATTTCGATAAATTCATTTTTCGTGCAGGAATCTGGAAGCCACGTACTCGTCCTGGCATGTTTGAAGGTATTGGCGTGATTGGTCTCGATTGGATGAAGCGCGTGAAAGAAGAAACCGGTGCACTGCTGGCAACTGAAGTGGCCAATCCAATGCACATTGAAAAAGCATTGAAAGCAGGTATTGATATTCTCTGGATAGGAGCACGTACTACTGCAAATCCTTTCTCTGTTACGGAGTTGGCGAGCGCCTTAAAAGGTGTAGATGTTCCTGTGCTGGTAAAAAATCCTGCGTATCCTGATCTTCAGTTGTGGATCGGTGCACTCGAACGCATCAATCGCGCTGGTATAAGAAAGATGGCCACCATACACCGTGGATTTCATAGTTATGAAGTTACCATGTACCGTAACCAGCCTCATTGGGAACTGGCACTTGAACTAAAAACTATGTGCCCTGAGTTGCCCATGATCTGTGATCCCAGCCACATTTGCGGAAATACACATCTTACAGCTTATGTTGCGCAAAAGGCAATGGACCTTCATTACGATGGGTTGATCATTGAAACACACAATGATCCCTTAAGAGCATTGAGTGATGCGCGCCAGCAGATTACGCCCGACCGCTTGTTTGAAATTATCTCAAATCTTATCATCCGCACGGATGTGGAAGAGGAGAATAAACCAAAATTGCAGGAATTGCGGGAGAAGATCAATTCAGTGGATGAAGACCTTTTGCAAACACTTGCTTCGCGAATGCTGTTGTCGAAAGAAATTGGTGAATGGAAACGCGACAACAACGTGATTGTTTTCCAGGTAAGCCGTTGGGAAGAAATCTTAAAGAAAGTGCTTAACCTCGGTGAAACCATGGGATTGAATCGCGATTTTGTGAAAGCGCTTTACGTCCAAATTCATGATGAATCAATTCGCGCACAGGTGGAAGTAATGAACCTTGCAACGAAAAAAGAACAGCAGGTGGTTGGTTCACAGGCATAAAAGCCTGGAGTGAGGAAAAGTAAAAATAACGGCGTAGAACGTAGCTCTACGCCATTTTTCTGCCTGTATCATTAGTAAATCAAAGTTAAAGGAGGGGCCGTGTCATTTAAAAAGGGATCAATGAATCACTGTATTTTCTACAAAAATTTTTCAGGGGAGTTTTCTGAATTTCTTTCCAATAAAAAATATTCCGGTCACTTCATTCTTGTAGATGACAATACCGTGAACAGTTGCCTGCCTGTTCTTTTTCATGAAGTAAGTGTATTGAAAACTGCTAAAGTCATCGAAATCTTTTCCGGTGAGTCATTTAAAAATATTGAAACCGCGCAACAGGTTTGGGAGCAACTCACCGAACAGAATGCCGATCGCAGGTCTGTGCTCATTAATTTGGGTGGAGGCATGGTAGGCGACCTGGGCGGCTTT
>JBDSEW010000197.1:0-8016 GCA_039919825.1 Chitinophagales bacterium
ACTTTGCCGAACAGCCAATTCAGTGCTGTGCGAATTATTATACCTTATTCTATTATATCAATCTCCCGCCTCATGAAAACACAATTCATTCACAGGCAATGCTGATTACGAAAAAATGCATTTAAAAGGGAATTCAATCTTTCAGAAATTCCCCATAGCGGAATTTATATTTTCCGGTTAATTGTGGATGGATCAAGTTTTAATGAACTACTGTCAGCAGCAAAACAAAGTGAATACTTTTCAAATGATCAAAGATTTCAGATTGTTAGCCCATTGGTTTTCCTGATTGGTCGAAAAATTTAATGCAAATGTTTACACATTCATTAATTTCATGAAAAATAATTCCTATGACCTCAAATGAAAATGCCATTAATTGGTTTGAAATTTCTGTCTCAGACATCGCCCGCGCCAAAAAATTCTATGAAAACATTCTCGGAATAGAAATGCAGTTGGATACTATGATGGGAATGGACATGGCTTATTTCCCTTATGAACCTGGAAGCGGAAAAGCTTCGGGAGCACTGGTTAAAAGTGATATGCACACACCCAGCGGAGATGGTGCAAAAATTTATCTGAACGGTAATCCTGATCTTTCTGATGCACTTGGTAAAGTGGAATCAGCAGGTGGTAAAGTGGTTATGCCGAAAACAGAAATTGCACCGGAAGTGGGTCACATGGCATTCTTCACGGATACAGAGGGAAATGTAGTTGCATTGCATTCGCAACATTAGCATACACCCAGGTTCTTCATTTAATGCCAATTCACTCTTCAAAATTTGTTCGGATTAAATCAGCTATTTGTTGAAGTCTTTCAGCCGGAACTTTTAATTTGGGCCGGCTGAAATTTATATCTGCTACACTATGCAATGGAATAAGGTGTATGTGTGCATGCGGCACTTCAAGTCCTATCACCGCAACTCCTATGCGTTTACAGGATACTGATTTTTCCAGGGCCCGTGCTACCTTTTTAGCAAATACAATAATACCACCTAACTGCTGGTCATCCATATCAAAAAGATAATCGGTTTCGATCCTGGGCACAACCAATACATGTCCTTCAGCAAGGGGGAATACGTCAAGGAAGGCAATATATTCCGGTGTTTCTGCAACTATATATCCTGGTATCTCGCGGTTAATAATTTTTGTGAATATGCCGGGCATCTGTTCAATGCTTTTACTAAAGAGAAATCTCTATGATCTCGAATTTTAACTTCCCGGAAGGCACCTCAATTTCAGTAACCTCTCCTACAGATTTTCCAAGAAAGCCCTTGCCAATAGGTGACGAAACAGAAATCTTACCCGTTTTAAAATCTGCTTCCTTTTCTGATACGAGCATATAGAGACTGGTTTGCTTAGTCTGTAGGTTTTTTACTTTTACTTTGGAAAGCACCATCACTTTAGATGTATCCAGCTTTGAGGTATCAATGATGCGGGCATTTGAAAGTGCCTCTTCCAGTTTTGATATTTTCATTTCAAGCATCCCCTGGGCATCTTTTGCAGCATCGTATTCAGCATTCTCTGAAAGATCACCCTTTTCACGCGCTTCCTGAATTTGCTTTGCTATCTCTGCACGGCCCTTAGTACGCATTTGAATAAGTTCTTTCTTAAGTTTTTCCAATCCTTCGGCAGTCAGGTAAGTAGTTTCAGCCATGTTCTTAGAGTTAGTGTAATGGTTAAAGAAAAAAGAAACGCTTCCTTTGACAAGAAGCGTTTCCGTTTTTTTATTAGATGGGTAAACTTACAAATTTATTCTGACTCCCAAAGAATGGGTGCCATCAAAAGGGTCGCTGGTTCTGTATGAATAATCGATACCAAGTGTTGCTCCGTTTTGTTTTAAAGGAACTTCAAAAGTAAGTCCCCCTGAAAGTCCTGTAAGTGCGGTAACCCTATTATCAGGATCAGTCAAACTACCCGAGTAGTTATAACCGCCGCGGATCATCACCAATTCTTTGAAAGCATATTCAAGTCCAGCGCCAATCTGATCTTGTGTAAAAGAGTGTGACGTGAAGTTGGCAGCTGCTGTTAAACGATGACTTGGTTTACCTGATGCACCGAATTTAAAATCATATGATCCACCAATATTCAGTAAAGAAGGCAACTCATATCCTTTTGAGCGCTGCTCTAACGTCATCGAATAATCTCCTCCCGGCGATTCTCCTCTGAAAGAAAGTCCATCACCACCATATTTCATGGGCGCCCCCACATTACGCAAAGCTATACCAAATTTAACGCGGGTGGGATCAGCTTTGGGACCAGTCACATATTGAATTCCCGCGTCAAAAGCAACTCCGATAGCATTCACGTCTGCAAGGGATTCTGAAATTACACGCAATGCAAATCCGCCATAAATACTATTGGAAAAAACTTTTGAGTACGCAAGAGCCCCGTTGAAAAACTGGGGGCTGTAGGTTCCTAGTCCACCCTCTGGTGCAGTAGTGGTGGTGATAGGGATATCTCCGAAATCAATGGACATAATGCTGATGCCAAGCACACCACCACCTTTCCCAAGGCTTTGTGAGAATCCCAGGTTGTTGAACGAGATGCCCGTTCCTCCCAGCCAATTTGTATGGGTAAATACAAGCTCTGTTTTCCTTGTAAAAGCTAATCCTGCAACATTCAGATTGAGCGCCTCAATACCGTGAATACAAGCTGTATTGAGTCCGTCCCAGCCAGAGCTTCTTGCCCATGGGTTAATGAGCAACTCAGAAGCACCGGCTTCACCCTGGCGATCCTTATTTCCGGCAAAAGAACTGAATGATGCCAGCAATAGTAAGAGAATTAATTTTAGAGGTTTGGTCATTTCTTCCGGTTTAAAAGTTGTTAGTATGAATCAAGGTCTGTTGGACGCAATACCCCGAACCATTTTAATGTTTTTTCGCCTATCCCCGGCGCATTTATGTGAATGATGTATAACCCGCTTGCTATTGGAATCCCTGCGTCATTTTTTAAATCCCAATCATAGGATGTTACGGAGGCATCATCCCTGTTAACCTTGCGTATCCTGGTTCCATCTATGCTGTAGATGGTGATGGTGCACTTCTGCGGCAAATTGGTAATCTTGACCCTATTATCTATCTGGCTCTTTTCATACGTTGAGTACGCATAATAAGGATTCGGAACAATACCAATTGTATCCAACGCATTAACTGCTGTGAGTAAATCACCCGTTTTTGCTGCAAGATTATTGGTATTGAAAGTATACCTGGGCATACCATTGTTTTGTACATCATCCGTATTATAGACTTTGTACGGCTTGCTCACCCTGAACTTTAAAGTGGTTTTGGTAGGGATAAGGCCCTCTTCCAAACTCTTGAATTTGAATCCGGTATTCAGCAATGGCATAGAAACCCAGCAGACTTCTTTATACACATTGCGTTTGTCAAGACTGGTTCCCGAAATCAAATATTGCTGGAATGCTTTACAACTGTCGTATTTCTCGCGTGTTACGTAGATGTACTGTTTTCCTCCAATCCAAAAGTCGTTGAATGTTGGAGAGAATACATCTGAAGTTGGATTCCAGATCATATCACTTCCATTCTGACCCACCAACCAGGAGTCCTCTCCAAAGAAAATATTGAGCCGCTCACCGGTTTCCGGATTGATAGCATAACCGGGGAACCATGACCTTCCCTTATCAGTGGCAATTTCGTTTCCGTCTTTATCTTTGGAAGGTGAATCTCTCATATCAAATTTAGCTGCATCCCCTTCACTCAATTGCTCATCTGTTTGCAGTTCTACAACTACACACTGCGACCACATCGATTTATCACTGGTGAACACGATATCTACACTTACAAGACTATCCAACTGATTCAAAGTGGAATAATGCGATGCATCTGTCCAAGCCGGTCCAATAGTTTTTTCATCTGTTGCAACTCCGTAGGCAGTCCAGGTGCGGTCTATCATCTTCTCATAAAATTCACCATCATCACGGCCAAGGTAGTCACCGAACGCACTTGCATCAGGAGCATAAGTACCTGAACGAATCCAGTTAAATACACCATCACCTTCCTGGTCCTCCAATCCACCAAGCCAGGTGGCTTGAGCATCTTCATAATTAATAGTTGCCGACAGTAACCCATTATTATTTTCAAGCTGAGTAGCTACGGGTCCTCCGGGATTTCTTGCCGTCCTCACAAATATTGAAAGCCCCCAATCCGGAACCAACTGTTCATTCTCTGCATCAATAGTGAAATCGCTGTTTATCACTTCACCAGTAGTCAGATTAGACAAAGTCCATTTAGTAGATGTTCCATTCAATATTCCGGTAGTTCCTAACGTATCTACCATCTTAAGTTCAAAATCTGCAGAAGGCACCACTTTAGGATTAAATACTTTTATCTCAACCGGTCCCGAGGCCCCGGCATAAACCTGGTGATAGGTTTGATTGGTAGGGCTGTTCAGTATTTCAGTAATACTTGCAGCAGTGAGGTCTGTAACGAAAATACCGTTACCTGTACCTTCCTGCCGTTTTAATTCCGGTCCATCGCCATACGATGCGTTTAACACCAGGCCGGAGCCTTCAGGGGTGGTTATGTGCGGAATTGCAGAATAGATCTTTATGTTTTTGCGACCTGCCAGGTAAGGTTCCAGCTGTTCTTTAGTGGATATGTTCACCACATTTCCCTGGTCATCAAACACGGTATCTGCCACCTCGTAAAAATTGTAGGCATAAGAAATCACACTAAAATAGTAGGTCTTATGATTAATGAGCCGCTTATCCCCAGTCGCAAATGCATCATTCAGTACTTGAAAAGAATGCTGAATTCCCTGGTTCAGACCATCCACCTTTAAAGAGGGAACGTTAGCCTCCAGTGACGGATCAAAAACAACATTTACAATTTTGGAAACATCATCTTTTATATCAGATTGGAAAATCAATCTCGATTTTGCAGGATCATCATAATCCTGTGCGCTCACATTACCATCTACCAATTGGTAAAGCTGGTAACCCTGAAAGTCAAAGAATGTATCTGCTGTACCAAGTGCTACCAGCCTTGAATCTACTTCATGGAATGATTCAATATCCTTTGTTCCACCCAATGCTAATATCAGTTCTTTATCCAATTCCGTAATTCCAAGGTCTGGTGCCGGAGGGCCATCAGTCAGACGAAAGCACGCGTCAAACAGCGCCTGAGCCTTTTCATCGGCTTGCTTCAGCAATTTAAAACTGGGGCAAGGATAGGTTCCTATTGGAGGTTGAACCCAAACAATTCCTACAACAATATCATTTTTTGCACCTGGCTCAAGGCGGAACGGACCGGATGTCTGGATAATGCGTCGATCCGCAGGTTGATTATTCTCTGTACATTCTGACCATCCTGTAGCATCAGTAGGATCGCCCGGAAATACATATTTGGTAGGTATGGAACCACCGTAAGCATCTCCTCCATCTGTAAAGGGTGTTCCATCTTTCCAAGTTCCTGAAAGATAACCGTAGTAATCGCTCGCATTCTCAGGATTACCCAATTGACTGAAATCATTGTTATAATACAGAAAAGAGGAAAGGCCCAATTCTATTCCATCTTCATCCAAAGGTCCCTGGAAATAATCAATACCAAGATAAGGAGGTTGATTTCCATAATCCAGCACACAACCTGATCCTCCATCTACTGCACTGGAGTTATATACCACCCCCATTCCTGTTTCAAGATCACATCCTATATAGTCGTCAAATGCACACCCCAAATCAGGATCGATCCACTGGCCCATAAATACGCTGTCAATAGGTGAAGAAGCTTTATTAAGCAATCTGTATTTGTAAAAGGTCATATCATTCACTTCATCGTTTGTTTTAAAAGCAAACGCGAGTGCCTGCACTTCCATTCCTATAGCAGTAGCTCCTGTTTCTGAGTGAATATTTCCTTTATCATTATATACCCACCAGATCATCTGGTCTGCATAGGTTACTTTGTCCTTACCACAAATAGGTGCATCGTCAATAACAGGGTAATCACCACCGGTAGGATCATAATAGCCGTTGGCATCCACATCCTGAAATGGCGCCAGATTCGTGTTTCCAACCAGGGCGTTGTTTGGATTACCGAAAGCAGGCCAGTTAATAAGATTTTGAGGAATCAGATTAAAAGGAATGTTACTTCCATATTTCTCAAACATGCCGATAATGGAATCGATTTCCTCACCGTAAACCTGAAAGTGCTTGTCCCAGGCTTTGCAGGTAGCAGCGTCAATCGAAGCAAGCTCATCAAGAGGACCGGGGAAAAAGTCATTGCCGGTTTGACGATACGTTTGTGCAGCCACTTTCAGCTGGCCGGTCTCGTCTATTCCTCCAATCCAGATAGCTCCTGCAAACAGCGAGCTGGCATTTTCAGGCTCCCCATCAAGACTTTTGGGAACCTCATACTTTGCATCGTTATTCAAATCCCACCATAGGTCACCCCCACTCTGCAGGCGGGCTCTGACATTGTTGATATTCAAATCAACAGATGAAGACGCAGGCACACAATCGGCAGCCAGTTTTTGAGATGATCCCAGTTTTTCCGGGTTCAGGCCGGCTATTTCCCGGGCAGAAGCAGTACTGAGTAAAAACAGAACCGCTGTTGCCAGTATCCATAGTTTTTTCATCGGTATCATAGTTTAAAATCTTTTACAGTTTTAAAAATTGAATTGAACGCCTAAATGAATACGGCGTGGTTGGCTATAATTATTTGGATTGTCAGTTTTAAGGCCGTAGAGGTATTCAAAACTTTCAGGGTTAAGCTGGGTTTGAACCGCTTGCTGTCCAACAGCTGAATCGATATATCCGTCATCATCAGGATTGCCTGTGTAACCGTACACTGAAATTACATTAGCAGTGTTCAACAAATTTTGAACAAGCAGGTAAACATTGATGTAGTAAGATTTATCTTCATTACCAATCTTAAAGTCTTTATCAAGTTTCGCATCCAGCTTTAATGACCACGGTAAACGGGAACCGTTTACACTGCCCAGTAAAGATGAGTTGGTCTGAACACCAAACAGAGCATCCGGCGTTGGTGTAGCCTGCCTGGTATAAGGTGTTCCAGAGCCTGCACGGAAAATAAAGTTCAAACCGGTATTGGCAAGTATAGCAGTACTGTTTTTTCCGACAACTGGTCCATTGTAACTTCTGCCTTCACCATACCTGTAATCAACCGATGCTGTAAAAGCGTGCCGCTGATCGTAGCTAAACGGAATAAGGGTCCGAAGGTTCGGTTGCCCGGAACCAACAAGGTTAAGACCTGAGGTAATATCAGATCCGGTGCCATCTGCAAACTGCAAGGTATAGTTGGCGTCCAGTTTAACATTTTTCACCCTTCTCAATTCATAAGTAACCTGCAATGACTTAACAGTTCCAAAGTCAGAGTTTCCAAAAGTTCTGTATTCAACAGGATATGCATAAGCGATTTTCTGCACCTGGATCATGTCTTTCAATTCACGGTAGGTACCGGCAATAGTAATTGCAGAAATAGCCCCCAAAGCTTGTTTGAAACCTACCTGGTAATCAATCGTCCTTTCAGGCTTCAAGGCAGGGTTTGCCAATACGTTATCTGTATTTAATTGCTGCAGGTAGTAATACTGGAAAGCATTTGCAATCAATGCGTTTCCTGATGGAGTCTGTGAGGTTCCTCCCTGCGGACGCTGTGAAAGCACATCATAGTGTGCAAAGAACAGCGCTTCATCAGAGATAGGGAATGAAAACGCGATACGTGGCATCACGGTGAATTGAGGTGAGTAATCTTCAAACGATTCAGAAGACAGGGTTAAATTATCTACATCAGTACTCACCAGGTAAGGAGTAATTCCACCTGTGGTAGATGCTTTCGCAATAACACCAGGATCATTCACTTCAGTACCATCTGCATTATACCAGGTATCTCCGTCACGGTAACCAACAATATCAGAGGGATTGGAAAGGTCATTTACATACACTGCAAAATCGCTTCCGATTGAAGCAGGGTGTGCACCAAATTCAGCAACCTCAGATGCCGAACGGATAGGATAAAGAGAATATTTATCTTTCAAAACAGAATGGTT
>JBDSEW010000205.1:0-12854 GCA_039919825.1 Chitinophagales bacterium
GTTCCATATATATCAAGGTGATCAGGATCGCAGGAAGTAACAACTGCAATATCAGGATGGAGCTTCAGGAAAGAACGATCGAACTCATCTGCTTCCACTACTACTGTTTTATTTTTTCCGGCAAGGAAATTAGTATGGTAATTCGCAGTGATGCCTCCTAAAAAGGCAGTGCAATCATATCCCGAAGATTTCAGGATATGGGCAATCATCGAAGAGGTGGTAGTTTTTCCGTGGGTTCCTGCAACAGCAATGGTGAACAAATCTTTCGTGAGCTCTTCCAGCAGATCGGAACGCTTGACCACTGAAAAATTGTGTGCCCGGTAGTAAACCAATTCCTTGTGATCAGCAGGAATGGCCGGGGTATAAACCACGAGGTCAACTTCCTTTGGAATCACATCGGTTTCTTCCTCAAAATGAATCAAGATTCCTTCTTTCATCATTTCATCAGTCAGGGATGACGGTGTTTTATCATACCCCGAAATTTTGTAGCCATTTACATTAAAGTATCTCGCAAGTCCGCTCATACCGATGCCACCGATTCCGATGAAGTAGATGGAGTGGATTGTGCGGAGGTTCATTTGGTTGGTGTCAGGTTTCAGGATCAGGTTTCAGGTTTCAGATGTGAGGTATTAGGTGTTGGTTAACATTAGTATCTCGGTGGCAATATCATCATCCGCATCCGGCCTGGCTAAGAGGGCAATGTTGACAGAAAGTTTTTGTTGCAGTGGTTCATTTTTTAATAATTGCAACGTGGTGTCAAGCAATTTTCCCTTCGCTTCAGCATCTTTTACCAGGAGTGCCGCTTCTTTGCTGACCAATGCCAAAGCATTTTTTGTTTGATGATCTTCGGCAACGTTCGGTGAAGGAACCAGCACACAGGGCTTTTTCGAAATACACAATTCGGCAATGGATAAAGCTCCGGCACGAGAAATCACTACATCTGCGACTGCATACGCGAGATCCATCCGGTCGATGAATGCTTTTACTTTTATTTTTTCTTCATACCCTTTTGCTTTGCCAGCATTTGATTCGAAATAGTATTTACCTGTTTGCCAGAGCACTTGCACCTCTTCCTTTACCAATTCACTCAAATGTGCCCCCACACTTTCATTGATGGTTCTCGCACCCAGGCTTCCACCAATCACAAGTATCGTTTTGCGGGAAGGATGCAAATCAAAATACTTCTGACCCTCGATCCTCTTTCCTTCGATGTTCAAAATGTCTTTTCGTACCGGGTTTCCGGTGATTGCAATTTTATTTTTACTAAAAAATTTATCCATTCCTTCGTAAGCCACACAAATTCTCTTTGCCGTTCTTCCTAAAATCTTATTAGTAATACCCGCATACGAGTTTTGTTCCTGTATCAGCGTTGGTATACCCATCAGCCCTGCAGCAAACAGTACAGGCCCACTAGCGTATCCACCCACGCCTACCACCACACCCGGTTTGAATGATCTTATGATCGAAGTTACTTTCATCAAACTGTTCATCACTTTAAAAGGCAACAATAAATTTTTCAACGACAAGTTCCGCTGCAAACCTGCAATGGGTAATCCTTTTATTTCATATCCTGCTTTCGGCACTTTCTCCATTTCCATTCTTCCAGTTGCTCCGATGAAAAGAATATCGGTTGCAGGATTAATTTTTCGAATTGCATTGGCGATGGCTATTGCAGGATAGATGTGTCCACCTGTTCCGCCTCCGCTGATGATCACTTTAATCAACTGCTCCATCCTCCTTTTCCTCTTCTTTTTCTACATTCCTGCTCACGCTCAGAATAATTCCAATGGCAAGACTGGTAAACCACAGCGATGTTCCTCCCATGCTTACCATGGGCAATGTTACTCCTGTAGTTGGCAAGAGATGTACTACAACTGCCATGTTGATCAACGCCTGCACTACGAGACTAAAACTCAAGCCCACTGCTAAAAAGGCTCCGAATGCACCTGGACTTTTTGTAAAAAGCTTAATGCAACGCAGCAGAAAAAAGAGGTACAACACAATCAATATCAAGGCACCAATGAAACCATATTCTTCAATGATGATGGCATAGATGAAATCAGAATAGGGTGATGGCAAAAAATTTCGCTGTGTGCTGTTTCCAGGCCCTACACCAAACACGCCACCGTTGGCAATCGCAATTTTTGATTGCTGCACCTGGTAAGCTTCCTGACCGTCACCAAAAAAATCTGATAGCCGGCTTATCCACGTATCCACCCTTGCATGAAACGAAGTATTCATCGCGATGATGATAATGATGGCCAGCAATAAAATGCCTGCAGCTCCCATAATGGCGATGTATTTCATATTGATCCTTCCGATAAACATCAACAGCAAACAAGTAGCAAATAAAATCGCAGCAGTAGACAGGTTCGAAGGTGCAATCAATCCGCAAACAAGAATAGGTGGCAGCATCACCGGCAGGAATCCTGATTTAAAGTCTTTGATGTTTCCCTGGTTCTTCGCAAGAACCCGTGCGAGATAAAGGATCAGCGCCAGCTTTGCAAGGTCAGAAGTTTGAAAGGAAACATTTACAACGGGAATCGTGAGCCAGCGCCTTGCATCATTTATTTCAACACCAAAAATGAGGGTGAATGCAAGCATCGGAATGGAAACATAAAGTAACAACTGTGCAATGCGTGAATAATATGTGTAGTTAATTTTATGAGCGAGGTACATGAGGAACAATCCAAACAGGATCATCAGGCCCTGCTTCACTACATAATATTCCATGTTTCCTCCCTGGTACTTAAACGCAAGTGAGCCGGTTGAACTGTACACTGCAAGCATCGAGATGATAGAAAGAAATATTACCACCAGCCAGATGTATTTATCTCCCTGCGTTTTCTTAAAAATATTTTCTACCTGAACTGTGGCGGAATCCATTGGAAAAGGATTGATGATTTATGATTGTTGATGTATGATTTACAGCCTGCCTTTATTTGATTAGAGCGATCTTACCATTTCCTTAAACTGCCGTCCACGGTCTTCGAAGTTTTCGAAGAGATCAAAGCTTGCACAGGCAGGTGAGAGCAATACGCAGTCTCCGTTTGTTGAAAGCCGGTAAGCAGTCTTCACGGCATCCATCATGCTTTCCGTATTTACGATCAGGTCAACAGACCTCGAAAATGCCTCATGAATTTTACGGTTGTCAAGACCCATGCAAACAATGGCCTTCACTTTGGACCTTACCAGTTCAATCAGCAATGAATAATCGTTGCCTTTATCTACGCCACCTGCAATCCATACGATCGGTTTATTGATGCTTTCCATCGCATACCAAACGGCATTCACGGTAGTTGCTTTGGAATCGTTGATGAATTCTATTCCATGAACATCGGCCACCCATTCAAGGCGATGTTCGAGGGCTTTAAAATCTGCCAGGGATTCCCGTATCATTTCCTTCCGGATATCGAGTGTACTTCCAACAATTCCTGCAGCCATTGAATTGTACACATTGTGCTTTCCGCGTAATCCTAAATTGAATAATGACATAGAGAAGGAGGTATTATTAAGGTGAAAAATAATTTCGTTGTTTTCGATCCAGGCGCCCTGCTCCAGTTTTTGTTCCTGTGAAAAACCAATTTGTTTTGACAGGAACGAATGACGTTGCAGGGCTTTCTGCGTTTCTATATCATCATGGCAATAGATGAAGTAATCGTCTGCAGTTTGCTTTTGAGTGATGCGGAATTTTGCATCGGCATATTCATCAAAGTGATAATGATACCTGTCAAGGTGATTATCGCTGAGGTTGGTAAGTACTGCAATGTTTGGTCTGAACTCATAACAATCATCAAGCTGAAAACTGCTGATCTCCGCCACGTAATACGCGGTGTCGTGCTCTGCTACCTGCTTCGCAAAACTCTTCCCGATGTTTCCTACCAGTGATACCTCGAAACCTGCCTTCTGCAACATGTGATAGATGAGAGTTGTAGTAGTTGACTTCCCATTCGTTCCGGTAATCGCAATGATGGTGGACTTCGTGAAACGTGCTGCAAACTCTATTTCTGAAGCAATGGCGACATCCATCGCTCTTAACTGCTGTATCAGTGGTGCCTTTTCAGGAATGCCCGGGCTCTTTATAATTTCATCCGCTGAAAAAATCTTTTCTTCCGTATGCATTTTTTCTTCAAATACTATTTCATACTGCTGCAACACTTTTTTGAAATCTTCTTTTATCATTCCCTCGTCAGATACAAAAACATCGAACCCGCGCAGCTTTGCCAATATGGCTGCTCCTACTCCGCTTTCTGCTGCTCCCAGTATGACGATTCGTTGCATTGAGGTGTCAGGTATATGTGGTGTTGTTTTTTTCTATCTGATTTTCAGGGTGACCATGGTTACTATTGCCAGTAGAATGCCTACGATCCAAAAACGGGTTACAATTTTTGGTTCTGCATACCCGCGCTTTTGGTAATGATGATGCAGGGGTGCCATTTTGAATATCCTTCTTCCTTCTCCGTATTTTTTCTTTGTGTATTTGAAATAGCAGACTTGCATCATCACGGAAATTGTTTCAATGAGAAAGATGCCGCAGAGAATGGGGATCAGCAATTCTTTTCTTACGATGATTGCCATTGTTGCCAGTATGCCCCCTAATGCAAGCGAACCGGTATCGCCCATGAAAACCTGAGCGGGAAAGGCGTTGTACCAGAGGAATCCAATGCAGGCACCAATGAGTGCTGCAGAATATACCAGCAATTCACCCGAGTTAGGTATGTACATTATGTTGAGATAATCTGCCGTAAGAATGTTACCCGACACATAAGCAAACACTCCGAGGGTTGCTCCAACAATTGCTGATATTCCTGTAGCAAGGCCATCTATTCCATCGGTCATATTGGCTCCGTTGGACACAGCGGTAATAATGAATATAACAATGATGATGTAAATGATCCACGTATATTTTTCATATCCCTCACCTGCCCAGCTGATTAATTTTGAATAATTGAACTCATGGTTTTTCACAAACGGAATGGTAGTAACCGGTAGCTTAGCATCTACAAACCGTGCTGATATTTTTTCGATCTGTGCAGAATCGGATGAAACCATTGGTGCAGTAACCTCCGTGTTAACAATCTCTCTTCGAATCACCACATCCTTATTAAAATAAAGTATCGATCCAACGATAATTCCAAGACCTACCTGCCCCACTATTTTAAACCTGCCCGCCAGTCCGCGTTTATCTTTTTTGAAAACCTTAATATAATCGTCGAGGAAACCCACTAAGCCCAGCCACACAGTGGAGATGAGCATGGTGATGATGTAAACATTCTCTACACGTGCAAAAAGTAATGTTGGAATAAGGATGGCTGTTAGAATGATGAGGCCACCCATAGTTGGTGTCCCTTGCTTTTGGATTTGTCCTTCCAACCCAAGATCACGAATGGTCTCACCAACCTGCTGACGCTGCAGGAAATTCACCAGTGATTTTCCAAATACAAGCGAAATAAGCAATGAAACAATAATGGCCATACCTGCACGGAACGAGATAAAATCAAACATCCCTGCGCCGATGAAATCGCAACATGTTTCGAGGTATTTGAAGAGGTAGTAGAGCATGGTATCAGGTATCAGGTATCAGGTGTGCGCCTTGTATTTCATTTTTTATTTTTCCATTTGTTTGAATGAATCCGTGAGTACTACTTTATCATCGAACGGATGTTTGACTCCTTTCACTTCCTGGTATTTTTCATGGCCCTTTCCGGCGAGTAAGATGATATCACCTTTTCCGGAAAGAGAAACTGCAGTACGGATGGCTTCTTTGCGATCGGGGATTGTCAGCACCTTTGCAGTCTTGAGTGGTACAATGCCTTCCTTCATCTGTTCAAGAATAGCAAGTGGGTCTTCACTACGGGGATTGTCAGAGGTAAGGATCACACGGTCACTCAATTCACTGGCCACCCTTGCCATCACAGGCCTTTTGGCAGCATCACGGTCACCACCGCAACCCACGACGGTGATCAATTGCTCATTGCCGGTGCGGATTTTTTTTATCGTCAGCAAAACTTTTTCCAGTGCATCCGGTGTATGTGCATAGTCTACTATACCCATGATCTTATTCACGCCGCTTACTACATAATCAAATCGCCCTTCGGCAGGTTTGAGCTTGCTGAGCATGGTGAGGACCGGAATCTTTTGTTCTCCCAGCAGTATTGCTGTTCCGTAGACAGCGAGAAGGTTATATGCATTGAAATTACCAACGAGCAGTGTATACAATTCCTCGTTATCAAGCATCAGTAACATGCCTACAAAAGAAGTTTCAACAATGCGTGCCCTGAAATCACCCATGCCGGATATCGAATAGGTATATTTTCTTGCCCGCGTATTCTGCAGCATTACCATACCACGTTTGTCATCCGTATTTACCAATGCAAATGCTTCAGCAGGTAAGTGATCAAACAGTTTCTTTTTTGCGCTGATGTAATCCTTGAATGTTTTATGGTAATCGAGATGATCATGTGAGAGATTGGTGAATACCGCACCTGCAAACCTTAAACCTCCAATACGTTGCTGGTGTATTGCATGCGAACTTGCCTCCATGAAGCAATAAATGCAATCGCTCTTCCACATGCGATGCAGCAGGTCGCAGATTTGCACAGCATCACCGGTAGTATGGGAAGCAGGAACTACCTTATCGGCAATCCGGTTTTCGATAGTTGAAAGCAGTCCGCATTTATATCCTAAGCCGGTGAAAAGATTGTACAGCAAGGTAGCTACCGTTGTTTTACCATTGGTTCCGGTAACTGCTATTACTTTTATTTTCTCTGAGGGATTATTGTAAAAATTCTCTGCAACAATAGCTAGCGCCAGTGAACTGTCACCCACTTTTATGTACGTGATATTGCTTTTCTTTAGCTCTGTAAGGTTTTCAAAAACGATGGCAACAGCTCCCTTTTCAATAGCTGTATTGATGAATTCATGTCCATCAGCCATGGTACCCCTGACAGCTATAAAAAGACTGCCCTGCACCACCTTGCGTGAATCGAAACAAATGCTGGTCACCTCATTATCGGTGGTACCTGAAAGTTCCAGGAGATTTACTTTGTACAATATGTCAGATAACCTCTTCACAGGCTTAGCGCAATTGAAATAGTTTGTCCTTTTTGAATAGTGGCTCCGGGAATGATACTTTGCGACAACACAGCTCCCGCACCCGTTACCGTGACTTGTAACCCGCAACTCTCCAGCAAATACAGTGCATCACGCAATCCCATTCCCTTTACATCGGGCACAACACCTGCCTGCTCTGTAATATTCCTGTCGATCAATTCCAGGTCAACACCACTTTCCACTACTACCCAAGGATTATCACTCTTTGATTGATTTTTAATTCCGAGTTCTTTACATACATACAGAAGGTCACTTTTGTAGCCGGATTTCGCAAAAGGTTTTACCAGGTCATTATTAGCGAGCAATGCTACTGAAGGGTGCACGTCTAGATCAGTTGCGTAAACTTTATCCGCAATCTCTTTAAAAACAGGAGCAGCCACTGCAGCGCCGTAGTAAACTCCTTTGCTCGGTGCATTTATTACCACTATACAGGAGTATAAAGGTTGTTCAGCAGGAAAATATCCTACAAAAGAAGATTGGTAAACACGTGTGCCATACCCGTGCTTCTCATCTGCAATCTGTGCTGTACCGGTTTTTCCTGCTACGGAATAATTAGGATTTCTAAGATTTCTTGCTGTTCCGCTGTCTACCACTTCTTTCAGAATAATCTTCAATGACTGAAGTGTTTTATCAGAACAAATCTTTTTATTGAGCACTTCCGGGGCGAATTTCTTTACCGGCAATCCATACTCCTGGATCTCTTGCACCAGGAATGGTTTCATCATTACCCCATTGTTTGCAACCGAATTATACAGCGTGAGCATCTGAAGCGGGGAAATCTGAATTTCATATCCCACCGACATCCATGGCAAGGAATAGCGCGTGAATCTTTTGTCCTTCGTATTCTTAATATAGGGTTGCTGCTCGCCCGGAATTTCAATATTCAACTTTTTATCCAGCCCTAATGCACGAAGGTGTTGCAGGTATTTTTCAGGATCCTTATTGTAGTTCTGTTCAATCAGCTTTGAAACTCCCACGTTCGAAGAATGTGCAAAAGCCGAACGAATAGTGATGCGTGTAAGGTTGTGCCGTTCAGCATCACGCATCGTCTGGTTCCAGTATTGATGTATTCCCAACTCAACATCCACGGTGTCTTCAATATCCGCGTATCCGTCATCAAGCAATGCCAGCATGGAGGCAAGCTTGAAAGTAGAACCCGGCTCATGTGATTCACCTACGGCATAATTGTAGTTTTCCCAATAGGTGCCCTGGGCATTGCGTCCTAAATTGGCGATAGCCCTGATAGCACCTGTCTTTACGTCCATCACTACCACGCAACCATGGTCGGCATTATTCTGAACGAGCGTTTTTAACAATGCATTCTCGGCAACGTCCTGAAGGTTTACATCCAGTGTAGTAATTACATCCCTGCCATTTTGCGGATCCAACTCATTCTTATCATTGATGGGGATAAACTCACCGCCGGAAACTTTTTGCATCAGGCGCTTACCAGGAATCCCCGTCAGCTGATCGTTGAATGAACCTTCCAGTCCAACAGGCTGCACTGTTGCATCCCGCATATATCCGATAGTGCGGTTGGCCAGTTCCTTATAAGGATAGGCACGTTTGTTTTCCTGTAATACGATCAAACCACCTTTATACTGACCGAACCTGAAAATTGGAAAGGTCTTCATCTCCAGCAATTGCGGATAGGTTACATTTTTCTTCACGAGAAAATACCGGTCGCCTCTCTTGCGTGCTGCTGAAAATTGTTTTTTATAATCTGTTAAAGATTTATCACCAAACAGGCGTGACATAGCTAACGCGAGAGAGTCGATGCCTTTGTGAAACACCTCATTCGTTAACCCATCCGCTTTCATGTCCATCCTTATTTCGAAGTTGGGAAGGGAGGTGGCAAGCAACCGGCCGTCATAGGAATAAATATTTCCACGCTCAGCAAGCACTGGCATATACCTGGTAGTGATGCTGTCTGCCATTGACCGGTACCGATGGCCTTCTACATTCTGTATATAAAAGACTTTCCAGGCAATAGCAACGCCCAGCAACATCATGAAGAGGTATGCCAGTCCAATGCGCCAAAAAATATCTTTCTTAATGCTCATCTTCTTTTACAATAATTTTCTTCGGTGGTTCACGTAATTCTTTTAATCCGGATAGTTCTACGAGCTTGGCCACTTCTGATTGCTTGCTGATGTTTTCCAGTTCTGATTTTGTGGTCATGTATTCCCAGCGCATCTCATTCATCTTCCTTTCGATCAGGTTTAACTCCCGCACATTTTTCTCTGCGTAGTGTGCATTGGCTATGTAGATGATAGCAACAGCTGCTATAAAGAATACAAAAGGCAGGTTCCGTATTATGGTTTGATAGTGCACCCAACGGCTCAGGTCAAGCGACTCATACAACCAGTTCTTTTTGGAAGGGGAAGGTTTTTTTTCCTTCGGTTCTTCAGCTATTTCTTCCGGTGGTGATTGCTTTTTTTGATTGATCCCTGCTGCCATAATTTTTATTTTCTGAAAAATGCCCTGTTAAATTTTTTCTGCGATGCGCAACCTGGCGCTGTGTGCACGCGGGTTTCTTTTCACTTCTTCTTCACCCGCTTCCAATGGTTTCTTATTGATTGCACGGAAATGCTTTTCTTCCCTGCCAAAAAAGTCTTTCACTGCTTCGCCTGTTGTATTGCCGTAGCGAATAAAATTTTTCACGATGCGGTCCTCGATAGAGTGATAAGAGATCACTACCAATCTTCCACCTGACTTCAACACCTGTTTACCTTGCTCCAGGAAATCCTGTAACACTGGCATCTCATCATTAACTTCCATTCTTAATGCCTGAAACACCTGTGACAAATAGCGATTGCGGTTTCCTTTAATTACCGGGGCAATGAGTGTGATGAATTCGGCAATCGAGTCTATCCTTTTCAAATTCCTTACATCGGCAATCAACTGTGCCAGCGTGCGTGCGTTTCTCACTTCACCATATTCACCAAAAATTCGCTGCAACTGTGAAGGAGCATATTCATTCAATACATCCGCAGCGGTTACGGATGTATGCTTATCCATTCGCATATCGAGCGGACCTTCGAGCCGGTGTGCAAATCCCCGTTCCTCTGTATCTACCTGGTAGGAGGAAATCCCCAGGTCTGCCAGAATTCCATCTACTTCCTCCACTCCATTTACTCTCAGCATTCTCCGCAGGTGTTTGAAATTTTGATTGATAAAAAGCAACCGGTCATCACTGATCAGATTTGTTGTGGCATCCGTGTCCTGGTCAAATGCGATCAATCGTCCGTGTTTTATTTTTTCAAGAATCGCTTTGCTATGTCCTCCCCCACCGTATGTGACATCTACATAAGTACCACCTGCCTGAATATTCAACCCCTCAATGCTTTCCTGCAACAACACGGGCACATGATAACCTGACATTCCTTTTCACTTTTACTATTCAGTTTTTCAACCTCAGCTTCGCTCTCACTTTCCGCTATTCAACCTCCCCATCACCTCTTCAGCCAGCTTCACGAAGTCACGTGGTTCCTCATCCATTTGCTTACGGTACAATTTTTCGCTCCATACTTCAATCCGGTTTGCATAGCCGAATAACACGATGTCTTTTTTTATCTCTGCAGAATCACACAATGATTTCGGTAACAGCAACCTGTTTGTTGCATCCAGTTCCAGCGGTGTAGCTCCCCTGAAAAAGTAACGTGCGAAATCGCGGTTGTCTTTCACATATAAATTCAGTCGATTTACTTCAGCACTTATTTCTTCCCAGTCATGCTTTGCATACAACACCAAACACTTTTCAAAACCGCGGTGAATAACAAACTGATTTTTTGCTTTCACAGGCACCTGCTTCTTCAATGCAGCAGGAAAAAGCAATCTCCCTTTTGCATCAAGTGTACACGGAAATTCGCCCAGGAAGCGGGTTTGAGCCATTGTGTTGTTTTAAAACGAATCAAAAATATAAACAATTCGCCACTTTTTACCACTTTTTACCACATTGTGGATAAAATATTTTAAGCAGTCCTGATACAATAAATTCAAGGATGTTGCAGGGCCTAAAAAAATGCAGGGTGAAGACGGTGTCTGGAAAATCCGTCACACCTGTTTGCTGAGAAAGGAAACTCGGAGAATTACCGGTAATAATTTTAGCTGCATAATATGCTATACAGCCGGATAGAAACACAATGAATAGGAATGGAAAGAAAAAAAAGAGGTGATTTATGGAGCGCTAAAAAACAGCAACCTATTGTGGAAGCTCATCATCAATTACATTCCTCGTTTTCAATTCATGGTGCAGTTTCTTCCCGTTCAACGAGACAGCCTCTGCAATAACTTTGGCAGAGAGATAAAAGATTTCACGTTCCATTAATTTATCGTGAATAAAATCAATGACCTCAGTATCAGATTTTCCTTTTAACAGCGGACGATGCTCCCGCTCCTTCTTCAACCGATCGGCTAATAATTTCGGAACAGCTTTTAAATATACAGTGGTGCCATTCGCATTCATCCAATCCATATTATCAAAAAAGCAGGGTGTACCTCCACCAGTGGAAAGCACCAATCGCTCCATTGCATCCAGTGACTTTAAATAGTAGGATTCTTTTTCGCGGAAATAGGATTCTCCTTTTACTTCAAATAGATTACTGATCGTCGATTGCTCTTTACTCTCAATATATTCGTCGAGGTCAATAAAATCATAGTGTAATATTGAAGCGAGTTGTTTCCCAACAGTTGTCTTACCACTGCCCATAAAACCGATGAGAAATATTTTTGACATTACTTAAAAGTGTGCTTCTTTAAAATTACTACCCTTTACGTACCCTTGGATCCAGTACGCCATACAAAATATCCGTGAGCAGATTGATCAGCACAAAAACAGCTGCCGACAACAACACGGATCCCATCACCACCGGAAAATCATTTTTATTCAATGCATCCACTGTAAGTTTACCAATTCCATTCCAGCCAAAAATCATTTCAATAAAAAATGAACCGGCCAGCATTTCTGCAAACCATCCGGAAGCTGCTGTGAGCACAGGATTCAATGCATTGCGCAAAGCATGGCGGTACATCACTACTGCGTTGCTCAATCCTTTCGCACGTGCGGTGCGCACATAGTCCTGCGACATCACATCAAGCATGGAGCTTCGTGTTAACTGGGTAATAATGGCAACCGGCCGAATACCCAAGGTGATGGCGGGCAAAATTAAATTGATCAGCATCAGCTTGTCATTACCATACAAGTCGGGTTCGAATAAGCTGCCTGTCATCTTTAAACCTGTATAAGCTGCAAATACAAATGCAAACAACCATTGAATTAATATGGCTGCAAAAAAGGAAGGCACGGAAATTCCCAGCACGCTGGTGAGTACCAGTGAATGGTCCAATTTTGAATGGTGGTGAATTGCAGAAACAGTTCCAATCACAATTCCTGTGAATAATGCAAAAAGCATGGCAGCTACAGCCAACACAATTGTATTGGGCAATGCCTGCCACAGCATATCACCAACTGGACGGGAGGTTTGATAGGAAGTTCTGAAATAAGGGGCTTTAACTACAAGAACCTGGTTATTACCAACGGCAAGGAGCTTACTGTAGTGATACTTTTTTTGATTGGTTGAATCATTTGCATGCAATGAAACGGGCGACAGGTCATTCAGGTACATCAATAATTGCAACCCTTTTGGTTTATCCAGCCCCAGCTCGCGGTTTACATTTTCAAGTGTGGAAAGATCTGTTCGCTGTCCCATGGTGAGGCGCGCAGGATCGCCGGGCAAAGC
>JBDSEW010000207.1:0-14194 GCA_039919825.1 Chitinophagales bacterium
TGAGGACACACACAACGGCTGAGGACACACACAACGGCACAAAAAATAAAATACCACTCACTCCTTCTCATCCACATCCGTCACAATGAGCGTCATCAGTCCCGCAAAGATCATCGAACAACCTCCAAACACAAGTGTATAAATTGCTTCACCATGAAATACTTTGGTGGTGATAAATCCTAAAACACTTGCTGCAAGAATTTGTGGGATCACGATGAAGTAGTTGAACATTCCCATAAACATCCCCATCTTTTTTGGAGGCAAGGCTCCGGCAAGAATCGCATAGGGCATCGAAAGAATGCTGGCCCATGCGAGCCCAATGCAAACCATTGATAAAAGAAGCATGTTAGGATCTTTAATAAACGAAATGGAAATCAATCCGATTCCACCCACCACAAGGCTGATCATATGCGCCATCTTGCGGGATGTTTTTTTTGCAATCCATGGAATGAAGAACGCAAATACAGCAGCAAACCCATTGTAAACAGCAAAGCAAACGCCCACCCAATTAGCCCCTTTATTGTAAAGTTCAGACGCTGTATCAGTTGTACCGTAAATATGTTTGGTTACGGCATTGGTTGTATAGATCCACATGCTGAATAAAGCAAACCAGGTGAAAAACTGTACCACGGCTAGCTGTGCCATGGTCTTCGGCATGGAGAAGAGTTGCGTAAAAATTTCGAGGATGCCGAGCTTGGGTTCTTCCAATTCAGCAATTTCAGGATGAAATTTTTTGAAATCCTCCGGTGGGTATTCCTTCGTTTTAAAAACTGTCCAGCTTACCGCCGCGATAAATACGACAGCACCAAGAAAGAATGAATAGGAAACGGAAGGAGGGATTTGTCCGGGACCCGGTGGCTCATTTGAAATGCCGAATACATTCGTCAGAATATAAGGAAGTGCCGAAGCAACTACCGCTCCTATTCCAATGAAAAAACTCTGCATCGCAAATCCGGTGGTGCGTTGCGAAGAAGGCAGCATATCACCTACCAGTGCCCTGAATGGTTCCATGGAGACATTGATCGACATATCCAGGATCAACAGGCAGATGGCTGCAAACCACAGCACTGATGCAAATGGAAAAATGAATAATGCAAAGGAGGAAAGAATGGCACCGACAAGAAAATACAGCCTTCTTCTTCCCAGCCTTCCCCATGTATGATCACTCATGTATCCAATGATAGGCTGCACGAGCAAGCCGGCAATAGGAGCGAAGATCCAGAGAATGGGAATGTCGTCCACTTTTGCACCAAGGGTTTCGAAGATCCGGCTCACATTGGCGTTTTGCAATCCAAACCCGAACTGAATACCGAGAAAACCGAAACTCATGTTCCAGATCTGCCAAAAGGAAAGGCGGGGTTTTTCAAAAACCGGCGCCTTTGGTGCAGCACCCTTGTCAAGTAATGAATCGTTCATACTGAAGATTTTGAAATGTTAGGATTGTATTTATTTCGGTGGATGCTTTGCACCAGCGTCATTTTATTCAGGAGATAAAGCACGGAGGATTTTGAATTCGTACGGTTTAAAAGTTAAGTCGTAAGAAAAAGTCACCTGCTCATTGGTAAGGGCATTGCTGTAATTTTTGCTCATCAGTTCTTTTGGCATTGCAGCTTTCACTTCGGTATTTCGCACGTTCACCATCACCACCATCACTGAATCGTTTAGCGTACGGGTGTACATCAGCACATCTTTGTTTTCTGATGCAATGCGTTGAACAGTTCCATCCTTCAGTATTCCATTGGTATTATACAGGTGAAGTACATCTTTGTAAAATTTCCTGAGCTCCGCATTCGCGGTCCAGTCAATGGTGTATTTCTCAAATAGATTGATCCTGGTACCATAACCTGCTTCCTGGCCATTGTACAATAAGGGAACACCAGGCAGGGTAGCCATCACCACAAAAGCAGCTTTCGATCCGTCAACAGATTGAAATTTAACGGCGGGCACGTTGTCCCAGCTATTTTCATCGTGGTTGTCTGTAAAGCGGAGGGGACGGTAGTTATAGGGATACTCTTTTTTTTCCTTTTCAAGTACAGAATCAATTTTTGCAATTGGAGACTTGCCGTTCCAAACCTGCTTCAGCGCCTGGTACATTTGCCAGCCATAGGTCATGTCGAATCCGCTTTCATACAAACGCGGGTCATCGCCTTCGGCCAGCATCAATATTGGCCTGCTCTTCCGAAGCTCGGTAATGCATTCTTTCCACCAGTCAAATGGAACCATGCCCGCCACATCACACCGGTAGCCATCAATATTGAAGCTATCTATCCAGTACTTCATCGATTGGATCATTTCCTTTCTCAACTCCTGGTTGTCAAAATTCAGATCTACCACATCTGTCCAGTCCGCCACGGGCGGAATCATTTTACCTGTGGAATCGGTGGTGTACCATTCAGGATGCTCTTTCACCCAGCCATTGTCCCACGCAGTATGGTTGGCAACTTCATCAATAATTACATATAACCCTTTGGCATGTACAGCATCCACCAGCCTTTTAAAATCTGCCTTGTTTCCATAATCCGGATTGATCGCATAATAATCTTTGATGGAATAAGGAGAACCGAATGTTCCTTTTTTTCCTTGCTGGCCAATGGGTTGAATCGGCATAAGCCAGATGGTGTTGATACCAAGGTCCTTTAATTCATCCAACCGTGAAGTTACTGCGTTGATGGTTCCTTCTTTCGAAAAATTATGGATGAAAAGTTCATACATCACTATGCTGCTCACTTCCGGAACAGTTGAAATGATCCTTTCCGGCAGTGCCTTTTTTTCTGCCATATTCCTGCAGGAGGAAATAAAAATCACAGGTAAGAGCAGTAGAAAAACGATGCTCACAGCAGGCGGATTTATTTTCATTCTATGGATTACTTTTTTAAGATGAAGGATGCTGAAGAACATTGCACCTCACAAGATGCAAAATTCTCATGATTTGGATAACCGGTGGTAAGAATGCTTCAAATTAATCATGAAGGCAAGTACTGCACAACGATCCTGAACTTTTAAAAGTGATGACCATTTGTGATTCTTGACCGTAAAATAAAATAAGCGCCAAGACACGAAGGCACCTAAAAAAAATAGAAACACTGTTGATCCTCCATAACCTTCTTCGCGCCCTGGCAGATAATGTTATTTGCTACAAAGGCGCAAGGGCACGAAGAAAAAAAATTGCGCCTTAGCGTCTTCGTAGTAAAAAAAACAGAAACACTGTTGATCCTCCACAACCTTCTTCGCGCCTTGGCAGATAATGTTATTTGCTACAAAGGCGCAAGGGCACGAAGAAAAAATTGCGCCTTAGCGCCTTCGTAGCAAAGAAAACAGAAACACTGTTGACCCCCCAATAACATCCTTAGCGCCTGGCAGCTAATATTTCTTGCTACAAAGGCGCAATGGCACGAAGAAAAATTGCGCCTTAGCGCCTTCGTAGCAAAAAAAAATAGAACCACTGATGATCCTCCATAACCTTCTCACATTTTAAACCTTCCTTCATCACGATGTGTTAATTCCCTATCTTTGCGCCCTTATTTTTTTATGCCGGTTAAAAATTCCCCTCCAAAGCCTATCAAATTGCCACAAGCCAGCCAGCCAGAAATGGAATATCTGGAAGTGCTGGGAGCCCGTGTACACAACCTGAAAAATATAGATGTAAAAATTCCACGCAATAAGCTGGTTGTGATTACAGGCATCAGTGGCAGTGGGAAATCATCGCTGGCATTCGACACGATCTATGCAGAAGGGCAGCGCAGGTACATGGAAAGTTTTTCTTCCTATGCACGCCAGTTTCTTGGTGATCTTGAGCGTCCTGACGTAGACCAGATCACCGGGTTGAGCCCGGTAATATCTATTGAGCAAAAAACGGTGAACAAGAATCCGCGTTCCACAGTCGGCACGATCACGGAGATCTATGATTTTCTGCGTCTCCTTTTTGCCCGTGCGTCTGAAGCCTATTCCTATGAATCGGGTGAAAAAATGGTGCGATATACTGAAGAGCAAATCATCGATCACCTGGAGCAAAATTTCAAAGGAGAAAGAATAACGTTGCTCGCGCCCTTGGTCAGAGGCCGCAAAGGGCACTACCGTGAATTGTTTGAACAGGTTCGTAAACAAGGTTACCTGAAAGTGCGTGTGGATGGAGATATAAAGGAAATCAAAGACAAGATGCAGGTGGACCGTTACAAGGTACACGACATTGAACTGGTGATTGACCGCGTGGAAGTGAATGCCTTGCAGGATGGCTCTGAGAAATCGGTGAAACTTACAGAACGGCTGAAAAAATCTGTTGCGCTTGCGCTTAAGATGGGTAAAGGACTCATTATGGTGGTGATGACGGATGATGAAAGTAAGGCCTTCAGCTTTAGTAAAACACTGATGGATCCGACATCAGGAATTTCGTATGAAGAGCCTTCTCCCAATACTTTTTCCTTTAACTCACCTTACGGCGCCTGTCCGCATTGTAAAGGATTAGGATTTGTATATGAGATCAACCGTGCAGTGATTATTCCTGATGAGTCCAAAAGCATCAACGACGGCGGTATTATTCCGTTAGGGGAAGTGCGCGATAACTTCTTATACCAGCAGGTGCGTGCTATTGCAGTGAAATACAAATTCACGCTGGCCACACCCATTAAAAAAATCCCGAAGGAAGCATTGAACATGATCCTTTACGGATCCAAAGAAGAAAAAGTAGATGTGTTGCTCAGCTTCGATTCCATCAATCAATCATACACTACAGAGTTTGAAGGGCTGGTGAATATGATTTACCGCTACTACCGTGATACGGCATCAGACGGGTTGCGCAGGTGGGCCGAAGAATTTATGGATGCAGTTCCGTGTCCTGTTTGCAATGGTACCCGGTTGAAAAAAGAATCCCTTTTCTTCCGCATCAGCGAAAAAAATATTGCGGAACTGTCGGCCATGGGTATTGCAGCATTGCAGAAATGGTTCAATGAGGTGGATGATACCTTATCTGAAAGACAAATGAAGATTGGCCGTGAAGTGCTGAAAGAGATTCGTTCGCGCATCGGCTTTTTAATGGATGTTGGTTTGGAATACCTAGCACTCGATCGTCCTTCGCGGTCTTTGTCCGGCGGAGAATCGCAACGCATCAGGCTGGCTACCCAGATTGGCTCTCAGCTTGTCGGCATTACCTATATTCTCGATGAACCCAGCATTGGCCTTCACCAGCGCGACAATCAGCGTTTGATCAAAGCTTTGAGAAATCTCACGGAAGCCGGCAACAGCGTTCTTGTAGTAGAGCATGATAAAGACATCATGCTCGCAGCCGATCATGTGATTGATCTGGGTCCTGGTGCCGGAGAGCATGGTGGTTTCATTGTTTCAGAAGGTCCACCTGCAGCATTTAACGGACAATCCACTTTAACGGTAGATTACCTGGTGGGAAGAAAAGAAATTAAGGTGCCTGCTAAACGAAGAGAAGGCAATGGGCAGTTCCTTCACCTGGTGGGTGCTTCGGGAAATAATTTAAAGGACGTATCTGTAAGCTTTCCGCTGGGCAAATTGATTTGTGTAACAGGTGTTTCGGGTAGTGGAAAATCCACGCTGATCACAGAAACGCTCTATCCTATTCTCAATCAATATTTTTATAACTCGCGAAAGAAACCACTCGAGCATCGGGCGATAGAAGGATTAAAGCAACTGGATAAAGTAATTGAGATCGATCAGTCGCCGATTGGCAGAACACCACGCTCCAATCCCGCAACTTATATTTCCGTGTTTTCTGACATCCGTGATCTGTTTGCACAGTTGCCGGAATCGAAGATACGCGGATATAAAACCGGCCGTTTTTCTTTTAATGTAAAAGGTGGCCGGTGCGAAGAGTGCCAGGGCGGAGGAATGAAGTTGATTGAAATGAATTTCCTTCCGGATGTGTATGTGGAATGTGAGAAATGTATGGGTAAACGCTATAACCGCGAAACACTCGAAGTGCGCTACCGCGGAAAATCGATCAGTGATATTTTGGAAATGACAGTGGATGAAGCGGTCACATTTTTTGAAAACATGCACAAGATCCACCGCAAGATCAAAACCATGCAGGATGTGGGATTGGGATATATCCGACTGGGTCAGCAGGCCACTACGCTTAGTGGTGGTGAAGCGCAACGGGTAAAGCTTTCTACTGAACTTTCAAAAAAAGATACCGGGCAAACATTTTATATTCTCGACGAACCTACTACCGGCCTTCATTTCGAAGACATCCGCGTATTGATGGATGTGCTCAATAAACTGGTTGACAAAGGCAACACCGTTTTAATCATCGAGCACAACCTCGATGTGATCAAGCTCGCCGATTATGTGGTAGACCTCGGACCTGAGGGTGGAAATGCAGGGGGCTATATTATTGCCGATGGAACTCCGGAAGACATTGCGAAGAGCAAGAAAAGCTTTACAGGAGAATTTTTGAAAAGGGAGTTGAATTGAACTGGCAATCTAAGTATTTCAAACGCTCCAATCCTTCATTGTTCTTCCGGGGCTCTTCATCCTTATTTGCAGATTTCAATCATAGCACGTATTTTTGAATTAAATACACGTGTAATGTCCACTAAGCTTACATTGACTGTTGAAAGATCTATTATAGAAAAGGCGAAGGCATATGCAAAAAAAACAGACAGAAGTCTATCTGAGTTAATTGAAAACTACCTGGAAACAATCACGCGTGATAGCGATGGCCAAAACGTTTCTCCACGGCTAAAAAAAATAATAGGATCAGTTAAGATTCCTGCTAATTTTAATGAGGAAAGAGAACTTCGTGAACATTTAGAGAAAAAGCACCTGTGAAAAAGGTATTCGTTGACACAAATATTCTTATTGATCTAATAGCCGACAGAAAACCTTTCAGCAAATTCGCCATTGAAATTTTCAGCAAAGCTGAAGCAAAGAAGATTAAACTTTATACTTCTTCACATGCGTTTGCGACCACGCACTATTTGCTTAAAAAATATCTTGAAGAAAAGAAACTGAGAGAAATCCTTTTTAGCTTATTAGAGTATCTACAGATTATTCCAGTTGATCTTGATATTATTAAAAGAGGGTTAAGATCAAAGCATAAAGACTTTGAAGATGCTATTCAGATAATTTGCGCCTGTTCTATAGAAAATATGGATTGTATTGTTACCAGAAATATTAAGGACTTCAGGAATGCAGAAGTTCCCGTCTTGACTCCCGACGAAGCTGTAAATATTTTTTAGTACTTATTGTTAGGAAATGGAATCCAACTATTCAAACCTGCTAAACTATTTATACATTTCAAACTGCTATACCCTTTCCAGTACAAACCTGTAATGCTCCATAATCTCCCTTTCAAAACAAATCTTATTCGGACTTACCGACAATGCTTTTGCCCGGTAAAACATGTCTGAATCCGTCAGGTATTTAGGAAGCAGGGAAAGATAGATCAGGTATTTCTCCAGGTTAAAAGCATAGAAATTTTCCCTCCAGTGTTTGATGGTTTCAATGTAATCGAGCCGGCCACTGCTTTGTTCAACGAGTTTAAAATGAGGTTGTGCATTGCGCAGGATCTGCTCATCTCCATAAGGCAGCCAGGAGCCGGGAAATTGTTTGATCATGAGTGCAAGAATATAGGAATCAGAATCCTTAGGTGCATCCAGGGAAATCTGATCATAGGGCAGCATGTTTTTTCCAAACACCATCGTTTGCAAAAAGAAGCGGCCGCCTTTTGGAATCAGTCCTGCGGCATGTTCAAAAAAGCCGGCATACACCGCATCCTGCTTTCCCTGGAAATAATCTTCCACTGAAGCAAAATGCTCAAAGGCCCCGATGCTGCAGAGTGCGTCAAAGGTTCCGAATTTATCAGGTGTCACATTTCTGCAATCCATTACATGAACATCCAATCCATTCTTCCTGCAGGAGGCAGCCTGTCCGTCGGATAGCGTGAGGCCGATGCCTTTCCCGCCTGCTCTTTTTACCTGTGTGAGAAAAGGCCCCCATCCACAACCCATATCCAGTACTTTGCTTCCCTCGTGTATACCCAGTTGCCGGATGATGTAATCATGTTTTCGCTGTTGTGCAGCTTCCAGGGTCATTGAGAAATCACCATCGTATTTTGCCCCACTAAAATCACCGTGTTCACCAAAGCTGAGCCGGAAAATCTTATCAATGGGAGTATAAATATAATTAACGTCTTTTCTGTTTGCCATGGTTACAAGATAAAACCATCTTTGCTGAATTTCCAAATGGAGTAGTAACTTTTGATATTTGCCCCATTGTAACAGTTAAAAATAGTGTTACTGTTCGCATACCCTGAGAAAAGCTGCTACTAAGCTCAATGACACAACGAAATAAAGTGAAAGTGATTTAAAACTTTGTGTATTCGTGTCTTAGTGGCAAAATCAGATTACTTAAAACAACAAATTACAAGGGTACTGAACAGTAACAAAAAATATATAACAAAGAAAACTGCAATATTATCACTCAAAAGAATGAAACGCCTGTTCTTTGCAATACCAATTCCGAAAGACAACAAGCAACTGCTGGCAGCACCATTTGCGAAAAAGGATTTTTTTGGTATTCGCTGGATAACAAAGGAAAATCTTCATGTTAACCTGCACTTTCTTGGAGATACAACAGATGAAACACAGGATCACATTAAAAAAATCATGCCTTCTGTATGCAATCCGATACCTTCATTTGATTTGGAGCTGGAGTGTTATAAAGCTGTTTCGACAAATGGGAAGCCCGTCATGCTATGGGCACAGCTTGGGGATAATACCTTCTTTGAGAGTTTATCTTATTCACTAAGAGAACTCTTTCCAACGGATGAAGCACGAAAACCCCGTCCACACATTACACTTGCCCGTATCCGGCAACTTCATCAACTTCCATTCAATCTTCCAATATCAAAATCATTTTCCTTCCCTGTAAATTGCGTTGAACTATGGGAATCAACCTTGCATGAATCGGGCGCAACGTATAAAAGCATCGCGCAATGGAAACTAAAAGACTGATTCCCCTTCAACGCACACTCGTGGGAAAAAGAACCGAAATAGTATCTTCACGGAAGAAACTTAAAATTACCAATCCATTCCATACAATTTCAAACTCTTCAAACTCTTCAAACTCTTCAAACCCTTCAAACCCTTCAAACTTCCCTATGTATTCCATCCAATCCCGTTTACAAAAAGAACTCGATGAAATTAAATCTGCAGGACTATCAAAACAGGAACGCATCATCACCTCACCGCAGGGAGCAGAGATTACAGTTAACGGAAAAACAGTATTGAATTTTTGCGCCAATAATTACCTGGGACTCAGTTCTCATCCGAAAGTGGTTGAGGCAGCAAAAGAAGCGATTGATACGCATGGATATGGAATGTCGAGCGTGCGTTTTATTTGTGGCACTCAGGATATTCATAAAACGCTGGAACAAAAAATTTCCACCTTCTTGGGAACAGAAGACACCATATTATACGCAGCGGCTTTTGATGCCAATGGCGGTGTATTTGAACCATTATTTAACGAGCAGGATGCATTAATAAGTGATGAGTTGAATCATGCTTCAATTATCGACGGCGTGCGCTTGTGCAAGGGACAACGGTTGCGCTACAAGCACAACGATATGAATGACCTTGAAGCAAAACTGAAAGAGACCGAAAGTCTCCGAAGCAGAATAATTATTACAGATGGCGTTTTCAGTATGGACGGCACCATTGCACAATTGGATCAGCTTGTTGCATTGGCAGAAAAATACCAGGCCATGATCATGATTGATGAATGCCATGCTTCAGGGTTCATGGGCAAAACCGGTCGTGGCACCCACGAATACCGTGGCGTGATGGGAAAGATTGACATCATTACCGGTACACTTGGGAAAGCATTGGGCGGAGCATCCGGTGGATTTACTTCCGGAAAAAAAGAAATCATAGAAATGCTTCGCCAGCGCTCACGTCCTTATTTATTCTCCAATACGCTGGCGCCTTCTATTGCAGGGGCCTCCATTGCAGTATTGGATATGCTGAGCGAAACAACTGCATTGCGTGATAAGCTGGAATCAAATACCAAGTACTTCAGGACTAAAATTACCGAAGCAGGTTTCGACATTAAGCCGGGTGAACATCCTATTGTTCCCATAATGTTGTACGATGCTGTGCTGGCCCAGAAATTTGCAGCGCAGATCTTAGAAGAAGGAATTTACGTGATTGGTTTTTTCTATCCTGTAGTTGCAAAAGGTAATGCGCGCATCCGTGTGCAACTTTCTGCGGCCCATGAACAGCATCATTTGGATAAGGCGATTGCGGCATTTACAAAAGTAGGGAAGGAGTTGGGAGTGGTGAAGTAACACCACGCCGCTTTACCTTGCTGAAATTAAATTTTCTATGCAGCCTTATTGATCCAGAAATTATTGAATCCCATTCCGGATTGAATTACGACTGACTTCTGCTGGCTCATTTCAAGCACTGCAAGGAATGTAAAAATGGCATGGATTCGATTGACGCACACCTCAAACACACGTGAGAACGGAACATCACGTTCTGTGGCTATTAGTTTAGCCACATATTTCTTTTGTCCTTCTATTGTATATGGGAAAGAGATGATCTTATGTACAGGTTTGTTCTTCTCTTCTTCCATCCTGCGCATCACCCTTTCAAAGGCTTTCAATAACTTGAAGAGGGTAAGCGTATGCAACTCCGCTTCACCGGTCCAGGTTTCTGAAATGCCTTTCAGCTCACTTATCACGTTGCCGCGTTCAAACTGCTTGCTGCGCTCATCTTCCAGCAAACGCATATCATCAAGCACTTCTTTGTAACGTTTGTATTCTAGCAGTTGCTGCACCAGTTCAAGCCTTGGATCAATCTCCTGGCCCTTCTCGTCCATGTCTTTTCGTGGTAACAGCATTTTAGCCTTGATGCGCATCAGTGTGGCGGCTACCACAATAAATTCGCTGGCAAGCTCAATATTCATCACACTCAATTTATGTATATAATTGAGAAAATCCTGTGTGATTCTGGCTATCGGAATGTTATAAATATCCAGTTCGTCGCGCTCAATAAAAAAGAGCAACAGGTCAAAAGGGCCCTCGAACTGGGGCAATTTTATTTCGTATGTTGTTGGTGCTTCAATCATCTCATGATAATGAAAAACAAAATTAGCCTTCAATTGTTAGCATTTCAGTTTGGCAGCTTCTTAAATATCCACAGCAACAGGATGGAGATGTTCGCGTTAAAAACAGTTGGTTTCGGTTCCAAAATCGCTGCCAATCAAGCCTTTCGAACGACGTTAACCTCGTATTATTGAAGTAATCATTAATTTTGACCCTCATTTATTCACACTGAATGGAAATTCAAGCAGGAGAGTTACTTTCCGAAATCAATAATCCAGCCGATCTCAGGAAACTCGGAAAGGACAAACTGCACCAGGTTTCGCGGGAATTGCGTCAGTTTATCATTGACAGTGTATCGGTGTATGGCGGACATTTTGGAGCCAGCCTCGGCGTGGTAGAGATGACAGTAGCCATTCATTATGTGTTCTACACACCTTATGATCAATTAATATGGGATGTCGGTCACCAGGCCTATGGCCACAAAATATTAACCGGAAGAAGAAAACAATTTCAGACCAACCGAAAGTACAAGGGCATCGCAGGATTTCCATCGCGTGCAGAAAGTGAATATGACACATTTGGAGTAGGTCATTCCTCCACCTCAATTTCGGCAGGTGTAGGAATGGCCGTTGCCAGTAAATACAAAGGAGAAAAGGACCGTCAGCACATTGTGGTGATCGGAGATGGAGCCATGACAGCAGGATTGGCTTTTGAAGGAATGAATCATGCAGGTGTTTCGGACTCCAACCTGCTGATCATATTGAATGACAACTGTATGAGCATTGATCCGAATGTGGGAGCGCTCAAAGAATATTTAACCGATATCACCACTTCGCAGACCTATAACAAAACCCGCGATGAGATATGGAATTTATTTGGAAAGCTTGGAGGCAAGGGTGCGCAGAAACAATTGTCAAAATTAGAGGCAAGTCTGAAGAGTGCTATCTCTAAAAGCAGCAATATTTTTGAAGCACTCAATCTTCGCTACTTCGGTCCTGTTGACGGGCACAATGTGAACAGGCTGGTAGAAATCTTAGAAGACCTTAAACATATTCCCGGTCCGAAATTATTGCACTGCATTACTACAAAAGGAAAAGGATATTCACTTGCAGAAATTGATCAAACCAAATGGCATGCACCCGGATTATTCGATAAAGTGACGGGTGAAATTTTTAAGAAGGTTCCTGAAAAACCGCAACCGCCGAAATACCAGGATGTGTTCGGGCTTACGATTGTAGAGCTGGCAGAAAAGAATTCAAAGATCATGGGCATCACTCCCGCCATGCCCTCAGGTTCATCACTCAACATCATGATGAAGGTAATGCCCGACCGTGCGTTTGATGTGGGCATTGCCGAACAGCATGCAGTCACCTTTTCTGCAGGGCTTGCTACCCAGGGACTAATTCCCTTCTGCAATGTCTACAGCACCTTTTTGCAACGTGGTTACGATCAGGTGATACATGATGTGGCCATTCAAAAGCTGAAGGTGATTTTTTGCCTGGATCGTGGAGGATTAGTAGGAGAAGACGGTGTTACGCACCAGGGTGCATTTGATCTCGCCTATATGCGTATCCTGCCCAACATGGTAGTGAGCGCTCCAATGAATGAAGAGGAATTGCGTAACCTGATGTTTACAGCGCAGTCAGATAAAAACAAAGGGCCATTTTCTATACGCTATCCGAGAGGTGAAGGCGTGATGGCAGACTGGAGAAAACCATTTACAGCATTGGAGATTGGTAAAGGCCGGCAGATCTGCAGTGGTGAAGACGTCTGCATTTTATCTATTGGTCACCCTGGAAATTTTGCGGTGGAAGCCTGTAAGGAACTCTGGCTTGATGATATTTTTCCTGCCCATTACGATATGCGGTTTGTGAAACCGTTGGATGAAGATCTCTTGCATGAAGTTTTTAAGAAATTCAGAAAAATCATTACAGTAGAAGACGGAGCCGTGCAAGGTGGATTCGGAAGTGCGGTTTTAGAATTCATGAATGACAATAACTATACTGCAGAAGTTAAAAGGTTAGGTATTTCTGATAAGTTTATTGAACATGGATCACTAAAGGAATTGCATCACTTATGTGGGTTTGATGCTGAAGGGATTGTGGAAGCGGTGCGGCAGATGGTGAAAGAGAAGGTGTTGGTGAAAGTGATTTGAAGTGATACTAATTGATGAAAGGAACAGAAAAACGGTAACTTTCGATATTGAATATAAGACCTTAATGGATAAAGTTAAGTATTGGATTGAAATTTAGGATTACGACCTGGAAACTGCTGGGGCTATGTTGCAAACAAAACGATTCTTGTATGTAGCATTTATGTGCCATCAAACAATTGAGAAGATATTGAAGCATATTGTGTTTTCAAGAAATCGGAAACAATCCCATACACTCATAACTTGAGCTATTTATGCGAGTGGGTGAAATAGCTGATAAGTTTTCAGTGGAACAGAAAGAATTTATTGCAGAATTGGAACCATTTAATATCGAAACAAGGTACCCCACTTACAAAGGATCATTGATCAAACTTCTCACTTTCGAACGGTGCGAAGGAATGCTTAAGGAAACTCAAAAATTTCAAACATGGATCAAATCGGAGCTATTGAAAAAGTAAAATCGTACACAGAAGTATTAAAGAAATACTTTGATATCAATGCTGTTTTCTTATACGGATCTTATGCCAGTGGAAACCAGCATGAACACAGTGATATAGATGTAGCGGTGATTGTAAACAGGATTGAAAAGGATTTTTTCACTTATGCACCGCTCTTATGGCGATTACGAATGGATATTGACACCCGCATTGAACCCCTGCTATTTGAAAAGGGAAAAGATGCAAGCGGCTTCCTGAAGTATATTGAAAAAGAAGGGTTAAAAATTTATTGACAATGGGTATTTAGTGAACAAATAGACAAATGGATAGTGGCGTTAAAGTCATCCCAAATGCTTCAAAGTAATCACTTCCCGCTCTGTCAACTCCCTCCATTCACCGCGCGGCAGGTTTTTTTTCGTTAATCCTGCATAAAGAACACGGTCAAGTTTGATCACTGTGTATCCAAGGTGTTCAAAGATGCGGCGCACGATCCTGTTTTTGCCGATGTGCAATTCGATACCGACAACAGTCTTG
>JBDSEW010000214.1:0-5059 GCA_039919825.1 Chitinophagales bacterium
TCACCTTTCCCTTACGGTACTAGTTCACTATCGGTCTCTCAGGAGTATTTAGCCTTACCAGATGGTGCTGGTGGATTCCCACAGGGCGTCTCCGACCCCGCGGTACTCAGGATACTGCTCGTCCCCATCATTTTTCGCTTACGGGACTATCACCCTCTTTGGTTCAGCTTTCCAGAAGCTTCTGCTTGATGATGGTTTCTAAATGCAGTCCTACAACCCCCTATCAACCGTGGTTAACAGGGTTTGGGCTAATCCGCTTTCGCTCGCCACTACTTACGGAATCACTGAATTGTTTTCTCTTCCTCCGGGTACTTAGATGTTTCAGTTCTCCGGGTTTGCTTCCCAACTTGCGTCGGGATAATACGTCTTCAACGTACTGGGTTGCCCCATTCGGACATCTGCGGATCACTTCCTATTTGCGGATCCCCGCAGCTTTTCGCAGCTTATCACGTCCTTCGTCGCCTCTGAGAGCCAAGGCATCCTCCGTATACTCTTACTTGCTTTCGTATCTTCAATATCTCGCACTCGAATTTGAGTTATTGTTAAATCATTTTAAATTAATTGTACTTCCGTTTCAATATGTCAAAGAACATTATTCAGCTTGCGTCAACACAAATGAGCTTATCTGTTGTTGCGGCTTCACTGAATCAGTAACTGAGCAGCCGTTAAAGGCACCTCTCCATCAATTATTCAGAGGAGAATCAGTTGTTTTTAAAGGAACTTTTAAGGGGTGCTTTTTCAAAAGCGGGACACAAAGGTAAGGGCATTTTTGGAAGTTGCAACTCTAGGAAAGAAAAAAAAATATGAAGGCTTATAAGTGATTGAATTTCAGTTTGTTAGATTTTAATGTTTAAGATTGATGATTGCCACTGCCTGTTACTTACCTGTGTTCCATTGTGTTTTAAAAGTGGGCATGCTGGTTTTGCTCCTCCTTACCTTTGCGGGGAAGAAGCATGTAGTTCTTCGCGGCTTTTTTAAGCCAGACTTTTTTCGGTTAGTTTTCTATTTGTTATCGGATGTGCTCCCACTGCAGAGGCATCCGGGCAGGCTCTCTGCGCATCCTTACAAAACTGCTCATATTGCTCCAGCTTCTTAATGCGTCCCCAGCACAACTCGGTCACCGGCGCTTGCACCGCCAATGATTTCATTCGATTACAAGTAGGGGTTAAACCTGCTCGTGGGAATTGATGTAGATGTATGTCTGCACTGCAAAACCGGGAAGATGATTACGGTGAAATTGATAGAACGCGGAAGATCACCTTGATCAACAGCGACGATGAACAGAAAGGATGATACAATGAATGAAAATAAAACGTGCCCGAAAGTGTGGTGGCGAAGCTATTGCCGGTTGGCACTAAAATCATAAAATCTACGCACCGATGCACACAAAACATTTAATCACAGAGAGGAGAGCAGCAGGAAATAGACATTTCATTCTCACCCAACAAGAAATTGTCTGGCTAAACATTATACTCGATTATCCAATGCCGGAAAGAAGAAGAATACAAACTCCATAATTAGCAAAGGATCGGTATACTCCGATGAAAAATCGGGGCAAGCTGCAACTAAAACAAAAAGGCCGGGAAGAAGCGTGTCGCTCTTCCCGGCTTTTTTACGCCTGGCTTTTTTCGGTTAGTTTGCTATTTGTTAGCTGCTGTGCTGCTGTTCCGTCCGAAGATGTATCCTTCAAAGGCAGCAGAAAAGTTTGTTAGAAGTTTCATATTGTCTTTAGTAAAGCGTTAGGAAGCATTAATAAAAACGGAATACTCTTTTCATATTTCACCTCGTAATAGTTTACACCGATTTGCAAATTTTTATAGTAGATTGGTCTGTTGTCCCAATAGTTTTTTTCTGAAGTAATGCACCAAGCATTTTCACCAAGCATCTTTGCTAAAAACCATTTTTCAATTAGTCGTGTTGCCCGTCCGTTGCCGTCCACAAATGGGTGAATGTTTACGAACACCAAATGAATGTAAGCAGCATAGTAAAAAATCTCGGCTGTTGTCAGTTTGCTTTTTAGTAAAATTGAAATGTCAGCAAACAGTTTTTCTGATTCCTGTTTTATAAACTCTGGTTCAACCGCTAAATAAATTAATCGTCCTTCACTTCTTACACCAACTTTTACTTTTCTGATTTTGCCTCGTTCTTTTTTTATGAGAATTGATTGTGTCAAAATTTCGTGTGCTTTCAAAATGCTGTCAAGTGTCAAGTGTCAATTCGTTTTCTCTTGCAAATTGGTAAGCTGCGATGAGTTCTTCAATCTCCTTAATTTCCTTTGTCTTGAGATGTAAATTAAATTCGCTTGACTTTAAGTAAGTGTCAAAACTGACAGTGTTACCTTCAATGTTTGAAGAGTGAACGGCCGAATTTGCAAGACAAAATTTAAAGTCGTCAACACTTTGAGGTTTGTCTTTCAAAGCTGCAAAAGCAGTTTCAATATCTCCTGTCAAGAGTTTTTTATACTCGTTGAAGTAGTCCTGATTCAATATTTTCAGTTGAAAAATCATAGTATAAAGTTATGGAAAAGGCCGTCTTACAGAATAGAAACCTGTCAATTAAAAGTTCAAAGCCAGCACTGTCCCAATAGCATTGTAGGCAAAATAGAGGAAATTTACAAAGTCATTTTTGCCTTGTTAAACAGAACTGCTGCCTGTGCACTACTACTGAGTACTACGAAGCTTATGCGACTTAGCTTTTTTACTGCCTTGCTATGCTTCCCATGATCCATTGGAAACCAACTTACCTATGTTATGAGCCAAGTACTATGATCTGGTGTTTAACGTACCCGAAGGCACGAAGGCACAAAGTTGTGTAGCAACTGCAATGAATTTCTTTGTGCCTTCGAGACGAGTTCAGGACACGGGAGTATTCCATGCGTTACCACCACCTTCCCGCTCCAAACCTCTTTATCTTTTTGATTACTTTGCCTTTACTTTTTATGGATCGGCTTGCCAATCCTGGAAACGGGAATTTCCTGGGACGGAGGCAATTTCCTTTTCTTCCTTTTCTCAACATATTTAAATACCAACGCGCCCATTGGTGGAATATCAATTAATATAGAATCGCTTTTGCCATCCCATTCAGTAGGTTCGGATTGAACAGTTCCCCGCGTGGTGAAACCGGCACCCCAGTAGTAAACACTATCTGAATTACAAATCTCTTTCCATTCTCCATTTAACGGCACGGCCGTCCGGTAATCATATCGTGGTACCGGCGTCAGGTTAAGGGCGATCAGCATTATGTCTGTTTTCCTGACTCCTTTCCTGCAATAAATCAAAACACTGTTGTCGGCATCATCCACCTTCATCCAATCAAATCCATCAGCAGTAAAACTTTTATCGTACAAAGAATGCTCTTTGCTATACAATGCATTCAGGTCTTTCATCATCAATTGCAGTCCTTTATGGGGCGCAAATTCCAGCAAATGCCAATCGACGCTTTGCTCATGGTTCCATTCTTTGTGCTGCCCGAATTCATCTCCCATAAAAATCAATTTTGCTCCGGGATGAGTGTACATATATACCAGCAACACACGCATGTTGGCAAACTTTTGCCATTGGTCGCCCGGCATTTTTTCGAGCAATGATTTTTTCAAATGCACCACTTCATCATGTGAAAGCGGCAATATAAAATTTTCCGCGAATGCATACATGATGCTGAAGGTAATCTGCGGATGATGGTATTTCCGGTAGATCGGATCAGTAGAAAAATATTTCAGGGTGTCATTCATCCAGCCCATCATCCATTTCATGCTGAATCCCAAGCCACCTTCCGTCACCCTCCTGGTAACTTTCGGAAAACTGGTGGATTCTTCAGCGATGGTTTGCACGTCCGGAAATTCTTTGAATACCTCTGTGTTAAATTCACGCAGGAAAGAAATTGCTTCCAGGTTTTCTCTTCCACCATAAATGTTAGGTTCCCATTCACCTTGTTTACGGGAATAGTCGAGATAGAGCATGGAGGCAACGGCATCTACCCTTAAACCATCTGCATGATAACGGTCGAGCCAGAAAAAGGCGTTACTCAAAAGAAAAGACCGCACTTCATTTCTTCCATAATTAAAGATGTAACTTTTCCAGTCGGGATGAAATCCTTTGCGCGGATCAGCATGTTCGTAGAGCGCAGTGCCGTCGAAATAAATCAAGCCATGCCCATCTCCTGGAAAATGGGAAGGCACCCAATCCAGAATTACTCCAATACCATTTTTGTGAAGCGTTTCTATGAGATTCATGAAATCCTGAGGCTCTCCAAATCTTGAGCTTGGTGCAAAGAACCCGGTGATCTGGTAACCCCACGAACCGTAAAACGGATGTTCCATCACAGGCAATAATTCCACATGAGTGAAATGCATTTCCTTCGCATACTTCGATAACTCTTCTGCAAGTTGTTTGTAGTCGAGCACTTTTTCAGGATCATCCGGACTTCTTCTCCACGATCCCAAATGCACTTCATAGACAGAGAAGGGCTGGTTAAGTTTGTTTTTTGTTTTCCGGAATTCCATCCATGCCTCATCGTCCCATTCTTTCCAGGTGTCCCATATTATGGAAGCTGTTTTAGGTGGTTGCTCCCAATAGAATGCATACGGGTCGCCTTTTTCAAAAGAAGCTTCTCCAAAATTCGACTGGATAAAATATTTATACGCTTCTCCCTTGCCAATATGAGGAATGAAGCCTTCCCATATTCCAGACTCATCTCCACGTACCATTAACTTATGTGATTGTGTGTTCCATCCATTCCAGTTACCGATAACGGAAACCATGGCCGCGTTAGGCGCCCAAACTGCGAAACAGGTACCCTTTGTATTTTTATATTCAACGAGGTGAGCACCCAATTTTTCGTACAACTTAAAATGTTTGCCTCCCTTGAATAAATCAATATCATACTTTGTAAATCTGGAATATGGTTCAACAGGCTGTAATACTTCCTGATGATCTGCATCTGTTTGTTCTGCTGATGTATGTTCCATATTGTCTCTGTTATTTAATGTTGCGGTGCGATGCGATGCGTCTTGTGAGACGCGAAGCATCGCGTCTCTACGTGATTTCGTTTAATACCTGTT
>JBDSEW010000228.1:0-5533 GCA_039919825.1 Chitinophagales bacterium
ACCAAAAAAGCCACACGCTCTTGAATGCGTTTTTAAAGCATCTTCTGCTGAGGTGCTTGGGATCATTTCGTCAAAATCAAATTCCGGATCTGCTTCTTTCTTATAACCAACATACGTTACATACGAACCTGCCTCATCAGTACTGTTTTCAGGAATGGCAAAACAAGTGAGTATCATCACCCGGATCCGGAATGGCGACCGTCCTGCAAAGAAAACGGGCCCTAGCCTAAATGGTGAGTTGCTAAAGGAAGATTCCTTTTCAGCCGGTGAATTCGGAAGAATAATAACTCCTTCAGGTAATTGAGATGACCAGCCAGTGGCGGGTTCGGGCATTAATGTGATAGTTTCCATGCGACAAATTTGAATTGAATGATTGTAATATTATCAAACAGGGTGTTTGTAATATAATCAAATTAGTCATTCCTGCAACTTCCTGTCATTATTTTCTATCCGGAAGAGTTGATTAAATGCATTCAACCGACATCAACCCGATATGGTACTATTATCTCCGCAATTGAATGTAAATAGCAAACAGCTGCCGAGGTTATTCCGACAGCTGTTTGTGGAAGGCATTTGGGTAATCTCGTCCAATGATTGAAGTTCAGCGAATATCCTGCAGTTGATTTGCAATATCCTGGATCATTTTACCTGCTTCAGAAATCCTCGTGATTTCACTCACGAGTTTCAGGCTGTTGACCACAAAAGTTTTTTCATCAAACCCAAGCTTATTGATCCAGCGTGTATCTGGTCCGAGCCATGGGCCAGGTGCAGGAACAGGCCAGGGAAAGGGCCAGGGCCATGGGAAAGGCCAGGGCCATGGATCAGGACAAATACCATCACCATCTTCATATTCGGAACGCAATGAAGCCGAGGCTCCTTCAATAATTTTATAACCTGCGGCCATCAATTGCTTGCTGGTTGCCGGATCACTCATTTCCTTTGCCAGGCTTCTGGTAATATCGGCTACCATCAACTCAAGAAAGACCTGTGATACTTTTGGTACATGAGGATGGATCTTTTCCCAGAGAATGGGATGGTGTTCCAGGATAGATGCGAGTACCGTCATCTGTGAATAGGATTTCGTCATAACAAAATGTAATTTTTTAAAGTGAATTGAATATGAAATTTATAGGCGCAAGGTATGGTTGCCCACTAGCGGTCCACAAGCGTTTTTATACGTGATTTGAAACGGGTAATTTCACGTCACATGAATTGGGAGGGCAGATAAATTATTCAACAGTTAACAATGGTTATCAAAATTCAGGGGTACCTAGTAAATGCATTTACCAAAGGAGATGATGGAGGTAGTCCGACAAGCGTAGTACTTAACGCGCCAGGGCTTACCGATCTACAAATGCAGGATATTGCAAAGCGCACGAAAACCTCGCACACTGCTTTTGTTTTTGAACCCACTATTTATGGGCAAAATCCCACTGTTCGCTTTTTTACTTCCAATAGAGAAATACTTAATTGCGGACACGGAACAGTAGCTGCTCATTATGCAAGAGCAAAGCAATTTAATTTAACCGGTAACCATTCTTTATTTCAAGAGTCAAAGGAAGGCCTTCAGCAAATTGAAATTGTTGAGACGGAAAATGAAATCCTGGTTTTTTTACATCAGAATGAAATCAGCTTCACGGCAGTGGATATTGATGTATCAAGGCAATTGATCAGTGCTTTAAAGATTGATAGCACTGAGCTGATAGATGATTTACCGGTGACTCTTGCATCTCCGGGTTCAAAGAGGTTTCTACTGGCATTAAAATCATCAGATGTCCTGAACACCATTAATCCGGACTTCGAAAACGTGAAAGATATTTGCAACGCTCATCAAAGCATTGGTTGTTTCGCGTATACGGTAGAAAAATTTCCACCTCTATTTTCAGCGACCGCGAGAATGTTTGCACCCATTATTGGGGTAAACGAAGACCTCATTAATGGCAACAGCAGTGGTTGCCTGGGGGAGTATCTCTTGCGGATTTACGGAGTTAATAACCTTGAGTTGCAGGTGAACCAGGGACAAAAATTCAACTGCAATGGGCAGGTAATTGTAAGAGCATATAAAAAAGAAGATCGTTACCACACCTTAATTGGTGGTACGGCAAGGATAGTACAGGAGGTTGAGATCACTGTGGATTCAGATCCATAAATTCAGCCAAATCAAAATAAATGAAACGCTTGCTGAATTTGAAACAGTCCATAATCAGTTTCAGTACTAAGGATGCCCAAGTGCGGCACTCTTCACTTTATAAATAATGCCTTTAACTCCATTTCCGGAAGCGCCATCTGGCGCAGTGATGGAAACAGTAGCATGAGGCTGCACTTCATAAAACGTAACAGTTTTAGAAGTGTATTCAACACCTTTTTTCAGATACGATAATTTAACGGTTACCTGCTCCATCTTGAAATCGCTGGTATTGCTAACGGAGACATTCACATTTTCAACCCCGCCAATGAATTTGTCTTTAAAGGAAACAGCTACTTTTAAAAAAGTGGTGATATTTTTTACTGCTTCATCTACTTTAATGTCCTTGGCAATCCATTCTGCCTCACGGTCTGATTGATCTTCCATCGCCTCACGTTGCTGCTTCAGGGTTTCTTCAAACCTATCGTTTTGGGCAATCATTTTTTGTTCATATTCGATGCGTTGCTGGCTGAGGGCTTCATTTAGAAATTCCTTGTTTTTCTTGTTAGAGGAAAAAATAAAAACCACCAGGCTTGCAACAACAAGTAGTAAAAAGACAATTATAAAGGTCGGGTTCCTGCTTTTTTTCATGGAGATAAAGATTGGATTTTTTTTCGAAAGTGTTCTTCCTTGAGCAGAATAACCACTGATGTTTTGCCTTCCAATTGGTTTTTGATATTGGTTTCTTCAAATATTATGCTCGCAATGCTTTAGTATGAATAAAGAAAAATGGGAGGGTGTACGACAAATCTAAATTGTGAGCAACGCGACTCCAACCGAGAAGTGAAGTTTATTTAGCGCCAAAACGCCAAGGAGCAAAGAAGCAAAGAAGGTTATGAAGGGTCAACAGTGTTTCTTTTTTTTGGCACCTTAGTGTCTTGGCGCTTATTTTATTTTACGGTCAAGAACCACAAATTGTCGTACACCCAAATTGGAAACCAAAGATGGTTTATCGTAAAAAGATTTTGCATTAAATGTTATTGATGTCATGACCTGATTTGAATTATAGAGCACCCCTTTTATGGGACAGGTTCTGGTAGTTTTTTACAGTTATTTATGAAAAACGGGTAGTTATACGTATTGCATTCCGCTTGTTACGCGAGTTACTTTTGCAGGAAATATATTAACATGAAAAATATTTCCCTGCGATTATCAATACTGCTCTTTGCCTCCTGTAGTACTCCAACTTATTTAGTCAGCAACCAACTTAAAGTAACCAGCGTGACTACAATGAATGGTACTTTGCTGGTGGAGGTATGTGGTGAAAACAACAAAGGTGAATTGTCCTATTCGTGGTATATTCCGGATGGCCCCAAGAATGTGGGAGATACTTTACAGATCCGCTAGTGAAATCATTGGATTTGAATGTATCACCGAAATGAATAAATCAGCATGCAGGATTTTACTCCTCATCATGCTTGTGATGAATATTAATTTAAATAGCTAAATTATTGTTGCCATAATTTGATGATGCGTAAGCGCAATACTCACAGTTCTTCCATCATTGGTTTTAGCAGTGATTACCAGTTGTTGAATCGGAAGTGTCTCATTATTTGCTATAAACCTTTGAATCGCTTCAGTAGGTGTGGCATCCCGCAAATAGGGCAACTCATCACCTGATTCTAAATCGGCAATTAGAGAGATCGTGTTGTTTTCCATTTTAAGAAGGTATTGTTATATCGTGAAATGACTATTTTCTGCAGGATGGTTTTGGTTTGGTCAGGGGATTTTTCGCACAGGATTCAATTAACTCCGGAATTCCGAAAATAGGGTATGGAATTTTGAAATACTATTACCTATCGTAAAATGTTCCTTCAAGGCGGTCATGCTGAATTTATTTCAGCATCTCTTTCTGTTAAGAACAGATCCTGCCCACAGGATCCTTCGGAAAACAAGCTCAGGATGACTTGACTATTTTGAGATAAATTCTCAATATTAATGCTTTTAAAGAATTAAGATTGTTATCTCAATTGCTCATTCTGCTAAAACCGCGTGAGGCTTAGCTTTTTGGTGCCGGAGGAGAGATTCGAACTCTCATGCCCTTGCGAGCGCTGCGCCCTGAACACAGTGTGTCTACCAATTCCACCACTTCGGCTTCGCGGGCTGCAAAGTTAACGGGAATTTGGAAAAATGGAAATTGATTGTTGGAAGGAGGAACAGGAGCCAGGATTGTGGACAAAGGCTTAAGACGTTAGACTTAAGACGGTAAGACACAAGACTGTAAGTAATTAGAATAACAATAGAGATAATTGATTTCAAAATATACTCCGGCTTCGCCGCAACCATTTAGCCATTTAACCATTCCTTCATTTACACTGAAACATTAAAATCCCTTAACGCCTGGTTCAACGAAGTCTTCAGATCAGTGCTCGGCTTACGTTGCCCGATGATAAGGGCTGCACTGACATGGTAGTCTCCTGCCGGGAATTTTTTCGTATAGCTTCCTGGAATCACTACGCTGCGGGCTGGAATTTTGCCTTTGTATTCTACCGGTTCGCTGCCTGTAACGTCAATAATTTTGGTGCTTGCAGTCAATACAACATTAGCTCCCAATACTGCTTCCTGTTCTACAATCACACCCTCCACTACAATACACCTGGAACCGATAAAGCAATTGTCTTCTATAATTACAGGGTTTGATTGCACCGGCTCCAGCACACCACCGATTCCAACTCCTCCACTCAGGTGAACGTTCTTTCCAATCTGCGCACAGGAACCAACCGTTGCCCAGGTATCTACGAGCGTTCCTTCATCTACGTAGGCACCGATGTTGACATAAGAGGGAAGGAGGATCACATTTTTTCCCAGGAAGGAACCGTACCTCGCAACTCCGTGCGGCACCACCCGAACTCCAATTTCTTTATAATTTTTTTTCAGAGGAATACGGTCATAAAAATGTAGCGGACCTGCTTGCATTTCTTCCATGGGACGAATGGCAAAGTAGAGCAGGATGGCTTTTTTTACCCACTCATGGGTGATCCATTCACCACCAGTTTTTTCTGCTACCCTTATTTTTCCCTGGTCGAGTAATTCAATCACGCTGGTCACAAATTCCTTCACTTTTTCATCCTGTAATAGTGCGCGGTTGTTCCATGCATCTTCAATCCAGGTTCTGAGTATTTCCATTGAAAAATGATTTGATGAAAGGTAAGGAAAAGTTGAGAAGTGATTGGAGGTCAAAGGGAGGTTGCTAAGCATTAAAAAACTTTATGACCTTGTTAAGAGCCTGTTAGGATTTGATCTAAATTAAATTTTAGGAAGACATTTTCAAACAAAATAATGATCATAGATGAGAGCGGGGAGGAAGTCCTTCCCTTGCGCCACCGCTAAAGCTAAGGCGGCACGCGG
>JBDSEW010000260.1:0-19975 GCA_039919825.1 Chitinophagales bacterium
TTTTGTATTTTAAGAATGGAAATATCAAACGTGCCACCACCCAGGTCATATACTGCAATGGTTTTTTGTTCGCTGGGATCCTGTCCGATTCCGTATGCAAGGGAAGCTGCTGTTGGTTCGTTGATGATGCGCAACACCTCGAGTCCGGCTAGTTTGCCGGCATCACGTGTAGCCTGCCGTTGTGAATCATTGAAGTAAGCAGGAACAGTAATCACCACTTTCTTTACTGTTGCCATCAACATTTTTTCTGCCCGTTCTTTCAATTCTTTTAAAATGAGCGACGACAATTCAATAGGAGAGTAGAACATATTCTCTACCCGGATCTTGACCAATTGCTCGGTATCTTCATCAATAATTTTATACCCGAAGTATCCCTCGTAATCTTTTACATCCTTATACGATTTCCCCATCAAACGCTTAACAGAGTAGATTGTGTTTTGAGGGTCTGAAACCAGGAATTGCCGCGCTGCCGTTCCAACCAATACTTTTTCAGGAGATTCAAAATGCACGATGGAAGGAACGAGTGAATTTTTACCATCTTCCTTAACTGTTTCAGCGTGTCCTGTTTCTTTATTCACGAAAGCAATCAATGAATTGGTAGTGCCAAGGTCAATGCCTGCTATCAGCTCCTTCTTTTCTATAGAAGCTTCTTTTATGTTGATGGAAATTTTCGCCATGGGAAATTTTATAATGTGAATGCGTTCCTTTTTTTAAAGCAAAAATTATTACCGGTCCTGCTGATGCTTTTAAGACGCAAAGACACAACGTTTTCTAACGATTTTGTAGTTTTCTTTGCGTTCTTGCACCTTGGTCGCAGTTTTAGTTGCGTAGCTTATCAGTAATTAAGGATTATTAAAGGTCAAAGATACAGGATGTAGCATAGAGAGAGATGCTGCCCACAGGATACTTCGAAAATAAATTCAGCAGGACGGCATTTAAGAAATAATTTTAGATAGCTTAATGACAAGTTGCAGAGGAAAGCAGATATTATCTGCGTAACGAACAATAGGATTACGGGTTCATCGCATCAGATACATTTTTCCAATTCCATGTTTAAAATAATCATCGGTGCTGGTGTCATAATGGTCAATATCTTTTCCATTTAAAATAGCATTCACCCGGTAGAAGTACAAACCATTCGCAAGTTTATCTCCATATTGATCGGTTCCATCCCAGGCATAATCGGTAATGTTGTTGCCAATGTGAATGGAACCCAGCTCATTCATAAAAATCTCTTTGATAATTCTTCCGCTGATGGTCATGATCTGAATTTTCATGAATTGAGGTACTTCTGACCCTGTAAGCGTAAACACAAATCGTGTTGAAGTGGTAAACGGATTCGGGTAGTTTAGCACATTCGAAATCATCGGCTTGTTAATAATCTTAAACGAGATCCTGTAGGTATTATCGCCGGAGGAATTACCACTCCGGTCATACCCCTGCACCACGAGCTGGTAAGTGCCATCAATGCTGAAAGATTTTTTCAGTGTCACACCTGCTGAATTATCTTTTGAAAGATTTGCTGAATCAGCAGGGTAAAAGAAGGCTGTTAAGTTGTCGAAGATCACATTGTGTTTTGATCCATCAGGATAGATTAAGTAAATATCAAAGAGCGAGGTATCATTTAACGCAAGAAATTTACTTTCATCTTTCAGCAGCATGTCTATTTCCGGTTTTGCAGAAACAAGGTCACCATCCAGAATGTGAATGCCATCGAAGGTTACATCCAGCAATGGATTTACTTCATCAGTGGTTACATTAAAATCAATAATGCCAATATTATTAAAGTGAGTTTGTTCCGGCTGGTCATTACCCGGATTCACTTCGATAAAAAGATAATTAAGGCCTGCATAGATGTCGCTGCCTGTTGTGAAATCATAATTAATATGAAGGGTATCATTTCCGGCAAGCGGTTGATAACGCCTGAGGTAAGTATGGCTTCCGTTGATCGCATCAGTGGCTTCATACTTCATCAGCAAGCTGTCCATGTCCCAGGGTGTAACATTCTCCACAGCCACTTTCAATTGAAAGGGAAGAAACTGGTTGATGGTGTCGGCCGCTGAAAAATACAAAGCGGGATTTAGTGCAGCTTCCGGAACAGGTTGATAATTGATCCTCCAGTAATCAAGTTGAACAGGAGTTCGCTGTGATGTATCCGTTGTAAAAAGATGCAATTTCAGGTAAGGATATTTTACAGGATCAATTCCTGAAAGTAAAGTGTCATTTGATGCAATATGATCGGAAAGAATGGTTTCCAAACCATCATTTCCAACACCAACAAGCTGCAATGAAATACTGTCCGTTCCTGCTTCCAGCGAATGTGTTTTCCAGTGTAATGAACTCCATGAAACGGCTGGCCCGATTAAGGGTGATTCAATAAAACCCTGGTCCCAGTTGCCCTGTATGGCAAAGTTGGTATCGATAATCGAGTTAAAAGTATCACCAAATACCTCATAAACGGGATAGTCCGGATCATTTTTTTTCAGAAAAGCAACATAGGGTACCGCTTCATCTATCGTAGTTATTTGAGTAAGATTCAGATCAGTGAAGTATTTCATCATGGTGGTATCCCAATTCCGGATATTCGGATCGTTTATGGACATCATCAGCAGGTAGTCCCCATCCGGCACTGTATCTAAAAATTTCCCTACATCAGTATTTGTATAGGTAGTGTTATAAAAGAAATTGGATCGTGGCGTGGGTTTGCATTGTATGCTATTATAAAGTCCGGTAATCCCGCCCAGGTTGGGGTTGATCCATTGCAGGCCCGTAACAGAATCGATTACTTCAAATAGCATGGTAACACCATATCCCATACAGTCCCACACTCTCGATATTCTTACCCCATTGATGAAATATCCCGGATCATCTAGTGGTACAGGTCCGCCTATGTAATAGGTAAAAGCATCGTAAACACCAATTGTCTTAATGTCATCACTGAACTTAAACAGGCGGTTGTCAGGTAGTTCAACATTTGCGTTGGGTTGAATGGTGGATTTTAACTGAAAGAAATGGGACTGGCTCCATCCGGGTGATGAACCCTGCAAATAAATGAAAGAAGCATTGTGCCAGACGAATCCATTGTTGTACAAAGTATCAATGCTGGTGCGCCAGTAATACACAGTACTGTCCTTTAGGGTGATGGATGGTTTCCAGTTTACCACACCACCGGTTTGAATAATCTTTTTTTGCTGCAGCAGCGGACTAATGAAATCTGCCGTGGTGTCAACCTGGAAAACGTATTGTTTTTCTTTTGCAAAAGCATCAACGGTTGAAGCTTTTAGCGTAACTCCCTGTTCGCTTACGATTGAATACTCATAGGGGAAAACAGGCACAATATCATCCGAGCTGATAAAAAGGGTAGTAGTGATTTCATTGTTCAGCTCTGATAATTCATCGATTTCACCCTGTATGGAAATACTGTCGCCTGCATCCGCTTTTATGTTGAATTGATTGAGCCCGAATGCAAAATTAGGCTCTGTTTTTATGGAAAGCCGGATCGTATCTTTAAAGTAAGGAGCTTTGATCCGATGGTGATAAAGAAATTCTTCATTACCATTCGGTAAAGTTCTTTTTACATCTATGTAAATGGAATCACTGGAAGCCTGGCCGATATTGTACAATACAATTTGAAGAAAAAAAGAGTCGAGTCCTGCCGAAACGGAAGGGGGATCAAAACTTACAAATTTCGATTCCAATGCATAATCCGGTTTGGGATGGGTATTGATTTTGACCGATGGATCTCCATTCAGCAGCATTTGTTCTGCAACCGCCCTGTCAATGTCGGCGCCGGATTGTGTAACCACATCATTCATAGTTTTCGCGATCAGTGTTCCGAGCGACTCATTATAGTTTTTGGCAGAGAGGTTTTTATAAAAATTAGTACTGTAAAGATCAAGCGAAGTAGAAACAGAGAATTGTGAAGGAGCAAGAAATGCAATGGCACCACGGTCTTTGGCAAATACAAAATCATCGCTGATACCATGCGTAGTGGTAAACAGGTTTCCGATAAGGCAGCCATTGGTGAATATCACCGGATACTTTCCGTAGTTGTTGTATTCTTCAGGGCGGTCAAGATTAAAATCAAAAGAGTTATAGGAAGAGTGGCCATAAAAAGTGATGAGGGAGACGCCACTGGAAATAATTGAATCAATATAGGTGGATACAATATATTCAATAGGATCAGTGCTTGTTTTAAAGAAGGAATACACATTGCCTCCGAAAACAGTATCCGTCACTATTGATTTGTATTTATTCAGGAATCCCTGGAACGTCAACTGATCCTGCGCATTTGCACCGCCTGCCAAATGCATAACATTCTTCATCCAGCCTTTATTTGCTATTGTTTGAAAGGGATTCTGCTGCGCACTTTCAAAGAGTTGTGCTTTAGCGAGGTAAACGCCGATCTCCTCAGGAGTAAGACAGGCAATGCGTCCGATGGGAATGCGTGGAGCAGGGGAATTTCCTGTTGCCGTAAGCAAGACATCAGATCCGGGAGTTCCAAATGTAGGAACATAACAAAGCGGACGTGTTGTGGGAGCATCCCACAGATTTGTATATTCTATTCCTTTTCCAATTAAAAACACATGCCGTTGTGCGGTGGGCCATTTGTCGAGTATGAAGTCGGTGAATTTACGAATGGATGCCGGATGCTCATGAATTCCCCATGCGAACTGATCATACAATTGCCGGATGTTTACAACAATTGCATTATAACCAATGGTGTTTTTAAAGTTTTTATAATCTTCTATATAGTTATGACCCGTACTGTCTTGAAAAAAGAATGGATGAGAAATAATAATGAAGTTGCCCTGGTTTGAGGCATCAAAAAAATTGATGAAGGTTATTTGTTCCAATGAATCAACTTGTTGAATAACAGAGGAAGGATCATTCGCGACCAGTTGCAGTTGACGCTCCTGCGAAGAAGGAGGAAGTACAAATTTTACAGTGTCATTTTGTACTACGGCTTCCATTCGAAGCTTATTGGTAAAATCATAGAGAACAGGAGTTGCTCCATTCTCATTAAAATTATTGATTTCAATGTATTGAGCTGCGTTGGTTCCGCTTAAGCTAAAAGGTAGTCTTGTTTTATTTTCAAAATTGAATTCCCTCGGATATCGAAACTCAAGCCATGCTACCCCACCCCAGTCCGTTGTAGTTGAAGTAGTGGCAGCAGTTGAATAGGTGAAGGTGGAAGTTGGATTTGTTAGCACTGTAATATTGCTGACAGGCACTTCAAGATGCCGCATGATGAATCCATTGTCAGATACATCATAAATAGTATTTCCATTCAAAGCAATTGTTAAGTGGAGATCAGTAAACCCCCAACTCACTACCCACGTTTTTAATTGTGCGGAAGGGCCGGATATAAAGGGATAAGGAGTGTTGACTATATAGTTTTTTGAAGCCTTATTAAAATAGTTATCCGTATATCCTTCGCAATTGCTGAAATCAGAATTGTGAAAATTCTGTCCGCTCAGTGCAACAGCCCCAAGACTCAGGTTATAGGAGTAGCTGCGTGGTTGACCAAAGGTGTAAGCTGATGTGTACCAGCAAAAGGATTCTTTAGGTGGATGATTTTCGATGATATTTGGAGTTTCCACAAAATGATTGATGACCGGCTGAAAACTCCACGTAAGAAAATAAGTCGCTGTATCATTAAAGAGGCTGAGATGATCGTTTACCTGCCATCCTTTATCAGCATATAACGATGAGTCAAGTATGCCATCATTGTGAACCGCATAAAATTCAACATAATCGTCCATCCCAAGAAGGCCATCATTACTTACATAGATTGGAATTGCAGAACCCCTGTTAAAGATTTGAAGCTGACTACCATTTACAGATGAAAGTGGAAAGTTTGTAGCGGCTAAAACAGCATGGGGAATCCTGTAAAACCCATCTTCAATAATATAAAATTTAAAGTACGTTTGATCGTATTGAATCCATTCATTCCCATAAACCTGGGGATATATTTTTTGTACAAAGAAAAGAAAGAAGGTGGCGAGTAGCAGTCTTCTCATCTACGACTTGCTTTGCTTGTTGGGAAGGGCGATGCGGACTGAAAATACATTGGAATAAAGCGAAGAGGAAAGACTTCCTAAGTTGGTAAGTGCATAATCTATACTAACACTTTTGATCACCAGCCCCACCCCAATGTTGGGCTGCGCAGTCATGTTTGTAGTGCCGTCGATATTGGTGATCTTCTGAATATTCCCGATCCCTCCGCGCAGGTAAATAATATCCTTGTATCCTGCTTCTACTCCGGCATGCGGATCAATGCTAAAGGGCTTCGCACTTAACAACACATTTCTTTGTCCATCGGTAGTAATATCGATATCTACCTCGGGCAGCAACGTAACATTCTTTCCGAATTGAAATTTGTAGGCAGCACCCAGTATTATTTTAGGTGCAGTAAGTTCTATTGAATTTTCAGGAACAACATTCTGAGTAAGCGCAAAAACTTCCTGTTCATCTTCTGTAAAATTAAAGGACCAGGCATTAAAGGTAGTGGTGATGTCTTTCGCAAGAGCACCAAAGCGCCAGTTCTTTTTATCATACTGAATACCTGCATCCAAACCAACACCCCAGGAGGTGGCAAACGATCCTACAGTTCGGTGAATAAGCTTCAGGCTGCCACCGATTCGCATTCCTTCAATCGGCAGTTTTTGGGCGTACGAAATAAGTCCGGCATAATCTGCCACTGAAAAGGTGGTTACATTATCATAATTAATGCTGCCATCAGGTTCAAGCAGGAATAGCGTATTTGGAATATCATCCACTCCAAATCGAATGAGGGAAAATGCAAGCATCCGGTTCTTGTCCTGCATGGGAAGTGCAACACCGGCATAATCAAATTTAGCAATGCCGGCAAAATATTCAGAGTGCATCAGGCCGAGATCGAATTTTTTATCGATCAGTGCCAAACCGGCAGGGTTCCAGTAGCCTGCCGTCACGTCACCAATCGAAGCTACCTGCGCTCCGGACATCGAAAGTCCGCGTGCGCCAATACCAATGCTCAGAAATTCATTGCTGTATTTATAAAATTGAGAAAATGCGCCCGAATAGGTAAAAAGCAGCATTCCAATAATAGTCAGTGTTTTTCTCATGTACTTTTTTAGTTAAATCTTCTGGTAAACGCCCCCTGAATAAAGGTATTGTAAAAGTAAAGTTTTTATTCCTAACTGGTTTTTGGAACGGTGTCTTGAATTTAAACTCAATAACTTAATAAATCAACTGTTAAATGGCAAAATTGCTGAATGGTTGTTTCTGCATTGCAAGGATAAGTGCCTGTCAATATCCAATTAAGATGCCATACCAACTGCAATCCGCCATTTTCAATTCACAATTCGCAATCTACTAATTCCTATTTTTGCCACAAACCATACTAATGATTTTTATTGAAGAATTGAAATGGAGGGGTTTATATTTTGATGCAACTCCGGGAGCCGAAGAACATTTAAATACTGGTTCCAGGATCGGCTATATCGGTTTTGACCCATCGGCTCCTTCCCTGGGCATTGGTAACCTTGTGCAAATTATGCTGCTTACCCATTTTCAAAGGGCCGGCCACAAGCCGATTGCATTGGTTGGAGGAGCTACCGGCATGATCGGCGATCCTTCCGGAAAATCAGAAGAACGGAAATTACTTTCTGAAGAAATCATCCGTGCCAATGAAGAAAAGATAAAGCAACAGCTCAGTAAATTCCTCGATTTCACCGGAACCAATGCAGCCACTATTGAAAATAATTTCCAGTGGTATAAAAACATGACCGTGCTGGAATTTTTACGGGACGCAGGGAAACACCTGACTGTGAATTACATGATGGCAAAAGATTCGGTAAAAAGCAGGCTGGATACAGGTATATCTTATACTGAATTTACCTACCAGCTATTGCAGGGCTATGATTACTATTGGTTGAATAATCACCGTGGCTGTACACTGCAAATGGGAGGTTCCGATCAATGGGGAAACATTACTGCTGGGATCGAGCTATCGCGAAGAAAATCCGGCAATGAAGTGTATGCCATCACCAGTCCGCTCATCACTCAAAGTGATGGTAAAAAATTCGGCAAGTCGGAAAAAGGAAATGTCTTTCTTGATGCTGCAATTACTTCACCCTACAAATTCTACCAGTTCTGGTTGAATGTAACAGATGCGGATGCCGCCAGGTACCTGAAGATATTTACGCTGCTCACGAAAGAGGAAATAGAGACAATGGAAGCAACACATTTGGCAGAACCCCATCTTCGTTTGCTGCAACAGGCGCTGGCGAAAGACATGACCATCAGGGTACACAGTGAAGACGATTACCTTCAGGCTATCCGTGCATCAAAAATTTTATTTGGACAGTCAACAGGGGAAGAGCTTCATTCACTCAACGACCGCGATTTCGAAGAAATATTTGAAGGAGTACCCTCAAAAAAAATTAGCAAATCTCTTTTGGACGAAGGCATTGATGTGATGCAATTGATGGTAGATGAAACCCAATTTTTTCCGAGCCGTGGTGAGGCGCGCAGAATTATCCAGGGCAATGGCGCCTCTGTCAATAAAAAAATTGTGGGTCTTAATCAAATCATTAAAACTGCTGAACTCATCAACAACCGTTATTTGCTGTTGCAGAAAGGAAAGAAAAATTACTTCCTCGTAATTGCTGAGTAAGATCTGAATAGCGTTTACGACTTGCGCTTGTTTTTTAGCGCGAAGACGCAAAGGCGCTTAGAAAATAAAGATGCGGTGATTAATAAATCATTATTATCAATTCAATGACTTCACTTTCTTTTCCACAAAATCTAAAATACCGGTTTACCCAACCACTTCCCGGCGAAAGTGCCCAATTCAAGATGGCTCCGCAACGGCGCCTTACGATGCAGGAATATTATGAACTGGGAAATAAAAACCCGCGTAAAAGTGCAGTACTCATCTGCCTCTATCCTTATCAGGAGTCACTTTATACTTTACTGATGCTCCGCCCCCATGAACAGGGAGCACACAGTGGACAGGTCAGCTTTCCCGGAGGCAGATTTGAAACTGAGGATGGAGATTTGAAAACAACCGCACTGCGTGAAGCGGAAGAAGAGATTGGAATTGATAGAAGCGCGGTAGAAATAATTGGTGCACTCAGTGGCCTTTATATTCCGGTCAGCAACAGTTTTGTTCAGCCCTATGCAGGATATCTTTCAGTTAAACCTGTGCTGAAAAAGAATGACCGCGAGGTAAAGGAAATTATTGAAACTGATACAAGGATATTATTCGATCCGGCACTAAAAGGAATGGGTTTGTTTGAAGGGTTAAAGAACATAGCTATTGAAGCGCCATATTACAATATCCTTAGCCACAAAGTCTGGGGTGCCACAGCAATGATGCTCAGCGAACTCGAATCAATCCTAAAGGAATTAGATGCGATTCCCGGTTAAGGATTTCCATATGAATTCTTACACATTTAATTTTTCAGCGATTTCGACTATCGCGAAAAAAATCTGCCAGATCTGCTCAATCTACGCTTATCTGCGAGCGTTAAAACCCATCGATTGTTAGAAGATTTATAGAGGAAATTTTGATGCATGAATTTGAAAAGCAAGCCCTTTAGTCTTTGAAACCTTTGCGCCCTTGCGACTTTGTAGCCAAAAAAATAGCACCAGGATGTGAAATCACAAATCAAATAGAATTATCAGGAAAGACTATATTCGCTTCAAACCTGCTCCCTTGGCTGAACGACAGAAACATCCATCAGCGCTTCCCTATCTGTTCTTTTCTGAAATGTGGGAACGCTTCGGCTTCTATTTGATGCTGGGCATCTTTACCCTTTACATGATGGATACCGAAAAAGGCGGACTCGGATTCGACCGTAAGACCGCCTTTGATATTTTCGGAACCTACATCGCACTGGTTTACCTTACTCCATTTCTGGGAGGTTTACTGGCCGACCGGTTATTTGGCTGCATTAAATCTGTCACGCTTGGTGGCATCCTGATGGGAATTGGTTACTTGTTGCTGGCAGTTAAAGGAATGGCTTTTTTCTACGTGGCATTGCTGCTGATCATTGTCGGCAATGGCTTTTTCAAACCGAATATCTCCACGCTCCTTGGCTACACTTATAATACCGATAAGTACCGTGCATTGAAGGATTCAGGATACAACATTTTTTACATGGGCATTAATGTCGGAGCATTCATCTGCAACTTTTTTGCGGCCTACCTCCGCCACAACTTCGGTTGGGGACATGCTTTTGCAGCAGCAGGAATTGGAATGTTTATTGGCGTTATCATTTTCAGGATTGGTCTGAAACACTACAAGGAGGTGGATGTCATCAAGCCTACGCAGCCGGAGGACATGCCATTGTCAAGGATCTTTAGCTTGGTATTTCTTCCTGCACTGGCTGCAGGTGCTGTAGGTTGGTTAGTGCCTTCCAATATTTTCGGTTCCGATTCCACCGATGCATTCATCTTTGCCTGTATCCCCATCATTGGGTTTTACCTGTCCCTTTATTTCCGTGCTTCAAAGCAAGATAAAGCGCCAATTGGTGCCTTGCTGGCAATCTTCGCTGTGGTAGCAGTTTTCTGGGCAGTGTTCAAACAGAATGGTACTGCCCTCACTACCTGGGCAGAAAATTACACCGACCGTTCTCTTCCGGCTATGATTGAAGGCCCGGTGTCTTCTATTCGCCTCTCACAAAATATTTCTGCCGACATGGATACGTTTGCGAAATACGATGCACACTTCCGTACGCAAAAAGAAGATGGTGAACTGGTGAAGGTAGTATCGCAGCATCCTTACTTTCACAACCTTCCTGCTGCTCAGAATCCCGGAGAAGGCGGTGAAGTCAACCTTATTTCAACAGAAATTTTTCAGTCGGTAAATCCATTCTGGGTTATTGTGCTTACTCCACTGGTAGTGGCTTTCTGGGCTTTGCTCAAGCGAAAAAACCTCGAACCATCCACCCCAAGCAAAATTGCCTGGGGATTGGTGATCAGTGCTCTTTCCACGCTTGTAATGATTGCAGCAGTGTATGTAGGAAGTAATGGACAGGTTAAAGTTTCGCCTGGCTGGCTGATCGGTTGTTACGGCGTGATAACGGTGGGAGAGTTGTTTCTAAGTCCTATGGGCCTGTCATTGGTATCGAAAATTTCACCACCGAGGATTACAGCCCTCATGATGGGCGGATGGTTTCTTTCCACTTCATTGGGAAATAAATTATCCGGTATTCTCGCCACCATGTGGGACAACTACGACAACAAGCAATATTTCTTCATGGTGAATTTTGCCTTGCTGGGCCTTGCCGCAGTGGTTACTTTCCTGATGATGAAATGGTTGAAACGGGTATTTAATGAGTATGCGAACAATGCATCTTCGTCTGCAATTAAAACTGCAGCACCATCTCTACCGGTGGAAGAAAAATATTAAACCATCTTGCTTCGCAAATCAGTTGCAATGCAGTTCTTATAAAATGTGAATCTGTGTTGACTGTTCAATATCTTATTATTAAAAACCATTACAATTTTTTCCAATTGTTAAAAAGTGCATCGAATTAAAAAGGGATAATGACTCATTCATCTGTCAACTATCTTGAGAGACAGCAGCACAGTTCGGGAGATTTAGCAGAACCCCTTTCGTTCTTCCGGCCTGCACCATCTTTCTTCGCGAAGCTCCTGGTAAAGATCTGAAGAGACATCAAGTCAATAGAATAACAAATCTATCGAACTAAGAGCCAGTTAGGATTTGATCTAAATTAAATTTTAGGAAGACATTTTCAAACAAAATAATGATCATAGATGAGAGTGGGGAGGAAGTCCTTCCCTTGCGCCACCGCTAAAGCTAAGGCGGCAAACGGTTGGGGGAAGGATTTAGGATGGGGCTTTAGGCACATGTGTGCTCATTTTATTATTTCCTAACAGCCTCTAAGTAGCGGCAACTTATTTTTAAGCTGCGAGACACTCTTCCGTTACTAAGTGGAGAGCACTACAGCAAGCTTCATCAGATAAGGACTGATCTCGAGGTTGTGCTTGGTAGCTTTTGAGAACGGCGTATAGATTACATCATGGTGCATCACTCCCACCATCACATTCTTCTTTCCATCCATCAATGCTTCTACTGCTGCAAGGCCGAGCCGGCTGGCCAGCACCCTGTCCTGGCATGTTGGATTTCCACCACGCTGCATATGACCGATCACCGAAACGCGGGTATCGTATTGATCGAATTTTTCTTTCACCTTTCTTGCCACTTCAAAGGCACCACCTTCCTCTTCACCTTCGGCAATAACAACTATACCGGATGATTTCTTACGTTTCCAGCCACGTTCCAGCTTTGCGATCAGTTGATCAATGGAAAGCGGGCTTTCGGGAATCAGGATGGCTTCAGCACCTGTCGCAATACCACTGCGCATGGCGATAAATCCGGCATCACGGCCCATCACTTCAATAAAAAATAGGCGGTTGTGTGAATCTGCGGTATCACGTATCTTATCAATGGCTTCCATCGCTGTGTTGATAGCCGTATCATAACCTATGGTGTGATCGGTTCCGTAGAGGTCGTTGTCTATAGTGCAGGGCAATCCGAGAAATGGGACATCATACAGATTGTTAAATTCAAGTGCTCCGCGAAATGTTCCATCACCACCCAGTGCTACTATTGCATCAATCCCATATTTTTTTATGTTTTCATTGGCTGAAATCATTCCTTCGCTGGTCATAAAACGCTTACTGCGGGCAGTTTTGAGAATAGTGCCCCCACGGTGTATGATGTTGCTTACCGAACGGGAATCCATTTCTAAAATATCCCCATCAATCAGACCTTCATAGCCCCGCATGATGCCAAAAACCTTCAGGCCATGATAAAGGCCAGTGCGCACCACAGCACGAACAGCTGCATTCATCCCCGGCGCATCACCACCTGATGTAAAAACACCGATGGATTTGATAGTTGTTTTCATTTAAAAAGTTTTTGCGGTGCGAAAATAGGAAAGATGGTGAGAGAATAAAGTGATAATTGTTAAATTACTGAATTGTTAAACTGCCAGCGTGCCAACTGCGAAATTGTTCGCTTGGAATTTTATTGAGCGACATGGTAGTGGTATTTCGTTCTTACCAGGTCGGGTGTCTGGTATTCCATCACCAATTGTTTGTCGTCAACGCTCTTCAGGTTATAGCTCATTGTTTTTTTTGTTTTGAGATTGGTGAAAGTGATGATGGCCGCTTTTTCATTCAGCATCCAGCTTCCTGTAATTTCCTTTCCTTCTTTTATCATGATGAAGGTGCCATCTGTTTTTATTTCCAGGAAATCATTTTTCATGGCAGCATCAGGTGGCCGCACTACGCCAAACTCTTCGTTACCCGAATAGCTCCATTTTTTTATGAGTGCTTCTTTTTTTGATTGCGCAAATGCTGCGGAAGTCAACAGCAGCAGGACGATGGTTGTTTTCAGGATCATGACGTTGGATTGTTGAAGAAAGATAGGGAAATTTGAGAGAGGATGGATCCGGTGCAAGGAGCCAGGATGATAAAGACTCAGGACTTAAGACTATGTACTTACTTAGGACTAAGGAATTCCGACTAACCTCCTTCCTCTTTCTTGAGTTTTTTTGATTCTCTGATGAACCGAATAATAACGGGGCCTGTGAACACTACTACCATTCCGATGATAATGTATTCCAGGTTTTCGCGTACAATAGGTTGCGTGCCCAATAAATAACCTGCAGTAACCAGCGGTATCACCCAAATGACCGCTCCAATAACAGTAAACAGGAAAAATTTTCTCATATCTACTCTAATAACACCCGCCATAATGGGAGCAAAGGTTCGGATGACGGGAAGGAAGCGGCCGAGTATTAAAGCAGTGGCCCCGTATTTTGTATAAAACTTATCTGCCATGATCAAATATTCATGCTTAAAGAAAATGGATTCTTTTCGCTTGAATAATAATGGGCCCGCCTTCCTTCCAAACCAATAACCCACCAGGTTACCCAATGTAGCAGCCACTATCAAGGTGATGCAGACCACGTAAACATTGCGCTGCAAATCACCTGTTGCTGTCAGAACACCAGCAGTAAACACCAATGAATCGCCGGGAAAGAAGAAACAGAAAAAAATACCTGTTTCTGCAAACACCATGAGGAACAGCAACAGCAGACCTCCATAACGGATCAGCATCTCCGGGTTGAAAATGGAACCGGGATCTTTAAGTATTTCGTGGAAGAAATTTGTGACGTTCAGTAAAATCATTTGATTGGCAAAGTAGATAAATATTTTTCGGCTTGAGGAATAACAGGCTAAAAATTTATTCCTGCTGCTGAGAAGCTGTTTTGAAATCATTTAAAAAAATTACTTGCCCAATGTTTCGACAAGCTTGTACTGAGCTTGTCGAAGTGCTCGACATTACCTCTGCGCGCCAGTCACCCTGAGCCTCCTTCGACAAGCTCAGGACAAGTTGTCGAAGCCTTGCCCGACTGCGTCATGCAGGCGGGGGTTGGGGAGGTATAGAAGAATTTCAAGATCATTTCAAAACAGTTCCTGAGATAATCCGGTAAACCGGAAATTATGCATACCGGAAAGTTCGGTAAAACAAACGTATTGGATTGAATTAGAACATTCAGATTTTAACGCATAGCCTGGGAAAGCCTTTGGTCGGTTAACTGCAGGTGCTTTTCCTTATCTTAAAGTCTGCGTGAATGAATCGATCAGTGCAGGCTTCTATCGGCATCATCATCAATATTAAAACCCGCAACAGTTTTTTATTGAGGTACAATGTTCCTTTTACCTGTGGATATTTCTAAAATCGCCTTCTGCAAATAATACCTACTTTGGTTCACACAAAATTTTAGCGATGCAAATCGATCTTATCGACTGGATCATCATTGGTTTATATTTTATAGTGACCACCTACATTGGACTTCGGTATTCAAAACAGGCAGGCAAAGACACCGCAGGATTTTTCCTTGGAGGAAGAAATCTTCCCTGGTACCTGGCAGGCACCTCAATGGTAGCTACCACATTTGCAGCCGACACACCATTGGCAGTTACCGAATTGGTTTCTAAAAATGGAATCGCCGGAAACTGGTTGTGGTGGAGCTTTCTGTTCGGTGGCATGCTGACGGTATTTTTCTTTTCACGGTTATGGCGCAGGGCCAACATCCTGACAGAAGTGGAACTGATAGAATTGCGCTACAGTGGTCAACCTGCCGCATTTCTTCGTGGATTCAAAGGAATATATCTCGGCCTCTTTATGAATACCCTGATCATTGGTTGGGTGAACCTTGCCATGATTTCCATACTTAAAGTTTTCTTTGGTATCAGTGCACAGGAAGCACTGATGTACGCTGCTTTAATGATGGTGCTCACGGCCATTTATTCTTCCATCAGCGGATTGCTTGGCGTTGCAGTAACGGATGCATTTCAGTTTGTGGTGGCCATGACAGGTTGTATTGTGCTCGCCATTCTGGTATTGCAGAGCGACAGGATCGGCGGAGTGGAAGGGCTAAAGGAAAAATTACCAGGCTGGTCGCTCGACTTTTTTCCTGAAGTAAAAGGCCATTCCTATACAGGAAACGTGGCGACAACATTAACTATTAGTGTCGGAGCTTTCCTTGCATATGTTGGTGTGCAATGGTGGGCAAGCTGGTATCCGGGTGCTGAACCGGGTGGGGGTGGTTATGTCGCGCAAAGAATGATGAGCACGAAGAATGAAAAGCATTCTATCTATGCAACCTTGTTTTTCCAGATCACTCATTATTACATCCGTCCCTGGCCGTGGATCATTGTTGGTTTGTGCTCGATGGTTTTGTATCCTGAATTGTCGATGGACAATAAAAAAGAAGGCTTTGTAATGGCCATGAAAGATTTTCTGCCGACAGGCATGAAGGGTTTTTTATTGGTGGCTTTTTTCGCTGCGTACATGAGTACACTTGCTACACAGTTGAATTGGGGAGCCAGCTACCTGATCAATGACGTATACAAAAGGTTTTTTAAACGAAAGGAATCTTTTGAAAATGAAAAGGCAGCAGAAAAACATTATGTGTGGGCAAGCCGCTTGCTTACCATTGGATTGATGGTGCTTTCGCTGGCGGTAACCACGCAGATGCAAACAATTTCCGGCGTGTGGTCATTCCTGATTGAATGCGGAGCCGGCCTCGGAATGGTGCTGATACTACGCTGGTATTGGTGGCGCATCAATGCATGGAGCGAGATAGCAGCTACCCTGGCACCCTTTATCGGTTATGGCATTTCCAGGCTCCTATTGAAATGGGAATTCCCGGATAGCTTTTTTGTAACTGTTGGTTTTACAACAGTGAGTTGGCTGGCTGTAACTTTTTTAACAGTACCCACCGATGCAGAAAAATTAAAGAGCTTTTACAGGCTGATCCATCCCGGTGGCTGGTGGGAACCGGTGCGTGCATTAACCGGAATGGAGAAATCATCGCAACAGATGGGTAACCTGGTTGTTTGCTGGTTGAGTGCTGTAGTGATGACGTATGCGATTTTGTTTTTGACCGGATCATTGATCTTTCATGAATGGACCAATGCCGCAATTTACGCTGGTATAGCTTTGGCGAGCTGGATGTTGCTGCGTTCATTTATTACCAGGACAAAAATTTTTGAGGACTGAAGAGCGCGTGAATTACGGAGTGTTCAAACCGTAGAAATATGCTACCTGCTTCTCACAATAAAAAAGAGATTCAACTGATTTTATTATTGATTTTGTGATTTGAATTGTTCTCAATGAAACGACTTTCCTTTCCATTACTAATGATCTCATTGCTTGTAGGAAAGGCTTTTTCGCAGAGTACATTTATACCGTTGAATGATGACTCCTATCATTACCTGCAACGGCTTGAAATAAGGTCGGGAAATATTTCAGACCACCTGCATTTTTCCGCACTGCCCCTGCAGCGGGAGGAAGCTATGCAGTTTTTAGATTCTTTGAAAGTTCCAGTTCGTACGCAATCAAAGGTTGATTCGAAAACCATTGATTACTTATTGACTGATAACGATGAATGGTCAGAATATAACGGGTCCAAAAGCAGGAAGCCGCTGTTAGAATATTTCTATCGCGACAAGGCCAGCTTCTACCAGCACCGGAATAATGATTTTATGGTGAAAGTGAATCCTGTTTTTTATTTTCAGTTTGGAGGAGAGCCTGTATCAGAAGAAAAATTGTTTACAAATACCCGCGGCATAGAATTGAGAGGATGGGTTGCAAAAAAAGTTGGCTATTATTTTTTGCTGAATGAAAACCAGGCCCGTTTTCCATTGTATGTGCGTGAAAGAATTGATTCTTTCGGAGCCGTTCCCGGTGAAGGATATTACAAGGATTTTAAAACCGATGCAGTGGATTTTTTTTCTGCAAAGGGATATTTTGATTTTAAGGTAGCGAAGTTTATCACCATCCAGTTCGGAAATGATAAAAACTCATTGGGAAATGGAATTCGTTCCTTAGCACTTTCTGATTTCAGTGAAGATTATCTTTTTCTGAAACTGCAGACGCAGGTATGGAAAATAAGTTATCAGAACTTGTTTGTAGATATGACGGCAGATTTTATCCGAGGAGGCGATAAGTTGCTTCCTAAAAAGTATGGAGCACTTCATCACTTGAGCATAAATGCAACCCGCTTTTTAAATATAGGATTGTGGGAAAGCGTAGTGTTTCAACGAAATGATGGTTATGAATTAAATTATCTGAACCCGATTATTTTTTACCGCGCGGTAGAACAATTGCTTGGCAGCCCGGATAACACGATGCTTGGAATGGATGCACGTGTAAATTTCCTCCGGCATTTTTCAGTGTATGGACAATTGATGATCGATGATTTAAACATTCAATCTTCTAAGGGAAAGAAAGGATACTGGGCGAACAAGTACGGATTTCAACTCGGTGCTAAATATATTGATGCATTCAGCATCTCACATCTTGATCTGCAGGTAGAATGGAATTACATAAGGCCCTATTCTTATACGCACAATGATACTGTTGCAAATTATTCCAACTATAATCAGCCTTTAGCGCATCCAATGGGAGCAAACCTGAATGAATGGATAGGAACCATGCGCTATCAACCGGTTTTTCCTGTTACCGTGCAATGGAGCATAACTGCCACTGCATCCGGAAGAGATACCTCCGGCAGCAACTGGGGATCCGATATTTTTATTCCGACTACTGAATCTGTAGTTCAAACTATCTATGACAATGAAGTAGGCCAGGGAGTGGGAACCAACTTATTCCTAAGTGAACTTTCTGTATCCTGGATGATCCGGCACAATATTTTTATAGAAGCCATGTATGGTTACAGGAAAACAAAATCAGATGAACCTTCCTTTTCTTCTTCCACCAATATATTCCAGGTAGGTGTACGGATGAACGCATCAAAAAGACGATTCCAGTTTTAGATTTTTTTTTAGAAATGCTCCGCTAACTATTTTCATCCTTGTCTTCTGGAGGTGTTTCTACAGACTGATCGGAAATAATTTCTCCGGTTCCATCTTTTTTATCAAGGTTATCTTTCAGGCTTACCAGGAAAGAGCGTACCTTTTTCAGCGATTCGATCATTGCCACACGTTCTGTTACCTGGTCAGGATTCTGGAGTAATTTTTTTCTTGCACCTTCAATGGTGTAGCCTTTCTCCTTCAACAGGTGATAGATGATCTTCAGGTTTTCAATATCCTGCTTCGTGAAAAAACGGTCACCCTTGCGGTTTTTTTTTGGACGCAGGATCTCAAACTCCTGCTCCCAGAAACGGATGTTGGAAATAGAGAGATTGAACATCTTTGCTACTTCACCAATAGAGTAATAAAATTTATCGGGTGCGATTTCCTCTTCCATGGCCGCATTAATTAACGGTTAAATTTACATGGAAGAATTGAGATGGTGTGAGAAAGTTGTTCCCTAATGTTGAAACCAACACGGACACTGAGCACTTCCAATCTGCACGGTGTCATTCGGACAAAACAACTTCTACAGGAACACGATTTTCTCTGAAACAATACCATTTCCGTTGCTGATCGTCAGGATATAACAGCCCGGCGGTAAATCAAGGTCGTTTTTCCATTCAATAATTTGCTTCCCGCTTTTTAGTGTGCCTTCAAAAATGGTAGCCAATGGTTTTCCTGTTATATCATGTAGTTCAGCTTTGATCATCTTAACGCTAGTAAAACTAAATGCAATATTTATTGATGCATGAGCGGGAATTGGATTCGGATAAACATTGATTTCATTTGTTCCCTTCACTTCTTCAATTCCAGTCACGGTACATCCTCCCTGCAGTTGTCCGTCTATCCAGGCAACACGAGCAGCAATCCAGTTTTTCAGGGTGTCAATTTCTTCCGCATACGTAGCAGGATAATAAGCATTGGGCCAGACGTAGATACCCAGTATAGGATATTTTACATACTGCCTTTCTTTTGCACTATCCAGTACCAAAGCAAATGAATCGATAAGCGTGTTGATATGATTGAGATCAAACACGGAGGTACGCAATTCTTTCCAGCGGCATTGAAGGTTGTGGTAATACACTGCATCGTCGAGCAGGCGCTGCCACCAGAATGGATTTAATCCGCCGTCATATTCAAAAGGACAGGGAAAATCCCATTGCCATTCATCAGTGTAAGCACCGTTGTAATAATCCGCATTTCCAAAGGCAAGGTTAAAATCCCAGATGGGCCCCATGGTTAATTTTCCATTCTTGCTGGCCTTGTCTTTGTAAAAAAAACTGCTCCAGCGATAGCCATCCACATTTTTACTGATCTCGTTCAGCAAAGCAAAATCTATGAAGGAAGATTCATCACCAAATTTTCTGAAACCTGTTGCAGGATCCGAAAAAGATGGAGCAATCAATGCATTTTCAAAGGAATCGACGTAGCCATGGATGTAATTCTTTTGTTGCGAGGTAATCTTATCAGGTTGCGGATCATGGTATTGAATAAAAATGGTTTGCCATACATCAGGGTCAAAGCAGGGTGGATATTGTGAGGTGAAACCATCCACCTGCTC
>JBDSEW010000169.1:0-16402 GCA_039919825.1 Chitinophagales bacterium
CTCAAAAGGAGTGGGAATAATTTTCTGTACACAGAACCCACAGGATATTCCTGCAGCTATCCTCAGCCAGTTGGGGTTGAAAATCCAGCATGCTTTGCGCGCCTTTACGGCAGCAGACCGCAAAACGATAAAAACAGCCGCAGAAAATTTTCCGGAATCCAGTTATTACAAAACAGATGAGTTGCTCACCCAACTGGGTATTGGCGAAGCATTGGTGACTGCTTTGAATGAAAAGGGAATTCCGACGATGCTCACTGCTACGATGATGTGTTCCCCTACTTCAAGGATGGATGTGTTGAACGATTCCGAAATAAATGAGCTGGTACAATCATCGCAATTGGTTCGGGTGTATAACCAGGTGCTGGACCGTGAAAGTGCTTTTGAAATGTTAAACCGCCGCATGAATGATGAAGCTGATGAAGCAACCCGGAAAGACACGGATTTAAAAAGCGAAAAGAAAAAGACTACGAAAGAAGATCCGGGAGTTTTTGAAAAATTATTGAAAAGTCCGGTAGTCAGGGCGGTAGGTGTATCGGTGGCAGGGTTGATCACACGCAGTTTGCTGGGATCATTGGGGTTGAAAAGCAGGGCAAGATCCACGAAAAAATAAAACTGTTTAAGAGGCTGTTAGGAAATGATAAAATTGAGCATGTATGTCCCTTAAAGCCCTATCCTTCCCGGCTAAGCCGGGACCCCAAGGGGAAGGACTTGCTCCCCGCTCTCATCTATGATCATTATCATGTTTGAAAATGTCTTCGTAAAATTTAATTTGGATGAAATCCTAACAGGCTCTAAGAAAAAAATTGATGATTATAAATTTGAATCAATACATTTTGTAAAATTTATAAAAAAATTGGAGGAGCCGATTTGGCACCTCCAATTTAACCACTGGTAGAAAATAATATCCTGGTTCGTGTTTCCGATTTACTTTATATATTCGCATAGCGTTTGTATTTTATATAATTGATCCTATTGCAAAATTCTCAGGTAGCTCATACGGAATATCTATTTTTCAAACACACTTTGTGATTTACGACCAGAGTATGCAATTAAATGCTGATTTATTATTTTATGAAAAAAAACAGCAGTAAATCTTTGCTCATTCCTGATGAAATATTGATCAAAAAAATCTGTATGATCAGAGGGAAAAGAGTAATGCTGGACCGTGACCTGGTTGAATTGTACGGAGTTGAAACCAAAGAATTGAAGAGACAGGTGCGAAGAAACATGGATCGCTTCCCTGAAGATTTCATGCTTGAGTTGACAAAGGAGGAATTTCGGAATTGGAGGAGCCAGATTGGCACCTCCAATTCCGCCGATAAAATGGGATTGCGTTATGCTCCTTTTGCTTTCTCAGAACAGGGTGTTGCAATGCGGTCAAGCGTACTTAACAGCAAACAGACCATTGCAGTTAATATCAGGATCATCCGTGTATTTACCCATATACGGGAAGTATTGCTGACTCATAAAGATGTTTTAATAAAACTGGAACAACTTGAAAATAAACTGGGAAAGCATGATCACAAATTCAAAAAATACGATGATGAAATTAAATTGATTTTTGAGACCTTGAAGAAATTACTGTATCCGCCCCAACCGCGCCGTAAAAGAATCGGTTTTCGGATTACTAAACATAGACGCAACGGTTAAATTCATTCAGACCAGAAATTTCCCTGTCATTACATTTCCGATTTTATTTTTAGGCTTCCTATCATTGCTATTATATTCTATAACCTGTTATTAAACTTTCCCCGCACTCATGTTAAACCATCTCCAATTCGAAAATTTGATCTGTCTCGATATCGAAACAGTTCCCGGTGCACCTGATTTTAACCTTGTTCCGGAAGCGCTGAAAGAATTGTACCTGAAAAAATCGGAGCGCCTTAAAGCTGCAGATGAAACTCCGGAACAACAATACTTTAACCATGCAGGCATTTATGCTGAATTTGGGAAGGTAATCTGCATTTCGCTGGGTATGTTCCAAAAAGAAAAAGAAACCGGCGAATGGCATTTCCGACTAAAATCCATTTATGGTGATGACGAGAAAAAATTGCTGCAGGAATTTGCAGCACTCCTGCAGCACTCCCGGCATCCCAACCGCTTCCAGTTTTGTGGCCACAATATCCGTGAATTTGATGTGCCTTACCTGTGCCGCAGGATGCTGCTACGTGGAATTCCCCTGCCTGCCATACTGGATATTTCGGGTAAGAAACCCTATGAAGTATCGATGCTGGATACGATGCAGCTCTGGCGGTTCGGTGATTACAAACATTTCACCTCTTTAAAACTGCTGGCCGCACTTTTTAATATTGCATCACCCAAAGATGATATAGAAGGAAAAGATGTAGGTCGTGTGTACTGGATGGAGAAGGATCTGATCCGAATTGTTAATTATTGTCAGAAAGATGTGGTGACAGTGGCGCAACTCGTATTACGGTTTAAAGGAATGCCCTTGCTAAAAGCTGAAAATATTCAATTAGAAGATTCGTGAATGAAGTGTTTGTGAGAGATTGGATATTTCAAATGACGCAGGTTACAAAGAGTCAGTAAGTGACCTACTGGATCATTGCAACTATTGGCAGTTATCTCAAAATGTTCCTTCAAGGCCGTCCTGCTGAATTTATTTCAGCATCCCTCCATGTTAAGACAAGATCTGATCCCGGCTGAGCCGGGACAGGATGACCCCACCATTTTGAGATGGCTTCCAGTTGTCCTGACAGAGTTGAACACTTCACCGGGATTATTGATTTGATTTCATAACTTTAACGTGGTCACCGAATTGCTACATAGTATGAAAAGAGTATTTGCCTGCTGTTTATTATTCGTCCTATTAAATTATCCTTCATTCGCCACCAATTTCTATTTATCCAACAATGGAAACGACCTCAACAGCGGATTTACTCCTTCTGATCCATGGCAATCAATCACTCAATTAAATACTGCATTGCTGCAACCCGGTGACAGCGTTCTATTTTATTCCGGAAACATTTTCCGCGGACAAATCGATATTTTAAACAGTGGTGACGAAACTTCCCCTATTTATTTTGGTACTTACGGGGGTAATGACCCGGCGATTATTTCAGGAGCGTTACAGGCATCGGGCTGGACAATTTATTCGGACAACATTTATAAATCATCTTTTGCAAATACACCATCACACCTTTTTGCAGATGATCAGCACCTGGTGATTGCCAGGTATCCAAACAGTGGCTACCTGCTTCATCAGCAAGGCACCGCCGATACAGGTTTTGTGGACTCAGCACTCACACAACCTGATCATTATTGGGATGGTGCCGGTATTCGCATGCGCACTGCAGACCGTTTGTATGAATATAACCAGGTGAGTACGTTCAGCAATGGTTTAGTACACTTTCTCAATAATTCGCTGGTGAATATTGAAAATGGGTATGGATATTTTCTTGATAATATTTTTAGTGAGTTGGATGGTGAAGCAGAATGGTTTTTCAACAGCGATTCAAAAACGCTGTATCTCTATGCTCCTGGTGGAAGTGATCCAAACCAGTTAGAGACAGAAGGGTCAGTATATGATTTTGGAATTTCAATTCAAAATGGCGCCGGCTATATTAAAATTGAAAAACTGCAGTTTGAAAAACAAGCTTTCTCCGGCATTACGTCAACAGGGGTTGTAGCTCACTTGTCAGTCGATGATTGCAGTTTTTATTTACAGGGTGCTTGCGGCATTGATTTTAATAACGGAGCCTCCTACTGTGAAATCTCCGGCAATTTTTTCAGGAATATCGATGGTGCTGCAATAATAGCGAAAGATCTTTCTGAAGCATTAATTAGTCATAATACAATCAGCAACATTGGACTTCTTCCAGGTTACGGAATCAATAACCTGCAGCAGGGTTTCGGAATTTCAGTTGACAGAGGCAATGGGGTAAACATTTCAGAAAATGACATAGACAGCACTGGTTGCTCGTCGATAAATATAAATGGTAATCCGGTGCTTGCCGAAAAAAACAATTGCAGTCACTCTATGCTGCACTTTAGCAACCAGGGAGGCATTTACAGTTATGGCAGCAATTCCGATTCGGTAATCCTCAGGAATAATATCATTCAACATGTAATTGGAAGCAATGAAGCTTCACCAATTACAGACATAAATGCATGTGGAATCTTTTTGGACGAGCTAACCAATCACTACCTCGTTGAAGGAAATACAGTAGCATTTGCTACTTCCTATGGTATCATGTTATATCGTGGTGGTTCTCATCATACCATTACCGGAAATCTGGTTTATGGATGTGATAAAGGGCAATTGTGCTTTAAAGAAGGTCCAACCAGCGGAACGAACAATAGTCATGTTGTTAAGGGAAATATCTTATATGCAATTCATGAGAATGCAGCAATTGCCTCTACAATTTCTTCCTATGAAGATTTTGCTCCTGCAGTATTCGATTCAAACTATTACTTCAATCCTTACAGCTTCTTTTCCATGCGCAGGCAGTTGATTACCGGCACTGAGGTGCAGGATCATTATTATACGCTTTCACAATGGAGAAATTTCTACGGAGGTGATGCTTCATCGAAAGAGACTTTCTTCTTTAGAAACCGATTTATTACTATAGATACCATTGGGGAAAACCGGATAGGAAACGGGACATTTAACAATAATACAGATGGCTGGGTTAATGGAACTCCGGACAATTTATTGCTCCTGCTGGATAATTCGACACCACTGGATAATGGTTGCATGAAATTATTAACAACTTCCAATGAACCTTTTAACTATGGTGATAGCTATTATAGCGGCATTCCGGTTGACAGTGGTGACTTCTATCAAGTAGGTTTCAGTTGCTATTCTTTGAAGGATGGAAATTTAGGGCTCTTCCAACAACAATTTGAATTTCCCAACAGCGCATCCAACCTTGTCCGCTATTTTCCTTTTAGCGGTGTACGTAAAAATTATCAAACAGTCTTTCAACAAAACAGTAACGAGAGTGAATGCAGGTTAGTCACGCATTTGCTTTTCGAGGATTCATTGGTCTGGCTTGATAATATTTCTTTCTATAAAGTAAACGCATTCTATGAAGAACCCAGCGCTAAATCAAGGTTGTACATCAACAACACTTCCTCACCAGCAACATATGATTTACTGGATTCAATTTTCTATGATCTGGATCAAAATGTAGTCAGCGGCCAATTGACACTTGCACCTTACTCCTCTGCTGTTCTTGTTTTCGATAGCTCCTTAATTACGATAGCCGATGAACCCTCTCAACAAACCCCTGCTGCAACCATTTTACATGTTTATCCTTCTATTACAACTGTTTCCGCAGGAATCAATGTTGTGTACAACAATCAATTTGCTGACATCTGCACCATAGAAATATATGATGGCCAGGGCAGGCTGGTTTTTAAAAATATATCCGGTGAATCTTTTCAATCTCTGCACATTACCCTGCCATCTTCCCTCGCTTCCGGAATCTATTTCATCACCCTTCACAACAAAAATCATAATCTGAAATCCAAATTTATTATCCGGTAATTTATTATGTGTTTCTTTTAAAAAAACGATTCATTTACCTGAGTTGAAATGATAATGATCAGAAACCAATTTCTCCAATAAAATTTTGATATACTTGTAACAAAATCATTAACAGGATTAATTCAGTGAAGAAAAACCTTCGTTCTCTATCATTTTGGTCCTGCTGGATAATGGCCATTGCATTTACCTGGACCATGTTTAATCTTGGAAACTATAAAGGGTGGCATTCGCCCATAAGTTATGATATCACTAATTATTATTGTTATCTGCCTGCCATTTTTGTTGAAAAAGACCTGTCATTGAAATTTTTTGATGTTCACCCGGAATGGTATGTTCACAAATTTGCGCCGAATAAGGATCCTAATGGACACAATGTGATAAAAATGACCATGGGGCTTGCGTTCTACTATGCTCCTTTCTTTTTTCTTGCTCATCTCTATTCATTGTTTTTTGACAATCCAGATGGTTTCTCATCCCCTTACAGATTGTTATTACTCCTGGGGACTATCTTTTATACCACGCTTGGAATGTTTTACCTCAGGAAAATCCTGCTTCAGTATTTTACAGATTTAGCAACGGTTTTGGTTCTCCTAAGTCTTGGAATCGGTACTAATCTTTTCTACTATACCGTTCATGAACCAATGAGTCATGCTTATCTCTTTTTCACTTTTATTATTATCATGTATTTCACCATTATATGGCACAGGCAACCGTCGGTAGTTACTGCTGCCAAACTTGGTTTTTTTTCAGGTATGGCCATTCTCATCCGGCCTACAGACGGTATTATTCTTTTGGTTCCGCTCCTATATAGTGTAACATCGCTTTCCACATTAAAAAACAAGTTCTCCCTCCTGATCAATCACTGGCTTCATATTGCAATACTGACAGTATTTCTTTTTATACCCCTCTTTTTCCAAATGCTTTATTGGAAAAATATGACAGGTCAATGGATATTTTTCTCTTACGTTGGCGAGGGTTTTTTATGGAATGATCCTAAAATTCTTGATGGGCTGTTTAGTTACCGCAAAGGATGGATTTTATATACGCCAATCATAATTTTTTCATTCGCCGGATTTTTATTTCTGAGAAAATATTCGCGTGAGTTTCTGGTTCCTGTGATACTATTTTCCATCATCAATATTTATGTTGTACTCAGTTGGTGGTCGTGGTGGTATGGCGGCGGTTTTGGATTAAGGGCATTTATTGAAAGTTATGCTTTGCTGGCATTGCCCATGGGGGCTTTCTATCAGCATGTGCTCAAAGTAAAGTGGAGGATCTATCTGCTTTGCGGTTTGATCACTTTGCTTTGCACCGTGAATCAAATTCAGACCTTTCAATACAGGCATCGGTTTATCCACTGGGATTCCGAATCAAAAGATGCATATTGGTTTGCTTTTCTCCGGATAAATCTTAACCAGGATGAAAAAAAAGCGCTGGAAAAATTATTTGTGCCGCCGCCGTGGGAACGTTTTGAAAAACTCAGGGCAAAACAGCAATCACCGGCTTCTGTAAAATAACTATGGAGCCCTAATCAAAAAGTTATTCAATATAAATGATCCATCATTTCCAAATGGATAATATACATCGGTAGCAAGCGGACGAATCATAAAGCGGCTTGCTGCTATTCCGGATTCTTCACAGTTGAGAAGTATTGTTATCCTGTTACTCTTTGTAAAAAGCTCAAACGATACATTTACTCTTGCCCATCCGTTCGAAATATCAGGAGTGCTTTTTGCCTGTGCATATTTTTGGCTGATAATTTCACCCGCACCATTAAATTGAACAAGCTTCAAGTCCGGACTGGCATAGTTAATCATAAAAAGTTTTAGCCACACCGATACTTCAAAAACACTTGAATCCTGTGCTCCATTTATCACACCATCAAACAACATTACCAAATTGGAATCACGTAAAATCCCATTTCCTGGAAAGGAATCATCCGAAGCCTGAAAATTATTGATGATTACCGTTGAATCCATATTATTGGTAAAGATATTTCCTTGTTGCTTTACCAGGAATTTCTCCTTTTCAGCAAATAATTTTCTAACGGATTCAAGCGATGATTTAAAGGCAGTGATTGGCAAAAGGTACATAGAGTAGGCTCCGCGCTCATTTATGAAAGTAGCCCTGCTTAGAAGCAAATTCTCATACGCGGTTCGCTCCTCATTTGTAGTCACTACTAAGAAAGGTTTATCGCTCTTCAATTCAGGTATCAATGCTTTTTCCATTAATGAATCTGAAACCAACTGGACTAATCTGCAAGTCTGTCCTACTGAAGTCCGGCCGAGATAACTTGAAACTATTGGCAACCCGGTGTTAAGCGATGCCCAGGAAGAAGCATACATGCTCACCGGATGATCAATCCAGATTTTTTCTGACCCCAGATGATAAAATGGGAGCGGAAATATTGCCTGGAAATCATTCACAGCATATCCTTTTTCAGCAAGCCAGTTTACATAATTGTCTTTTGAAAAGTATTCACGCGCATAGTTACTCGCCGGATAAGCATCCTTCAGGGTTTTCAGGTTTGTCCATCCATCAGCAAACCAGAAAACAAATACAATCAAAACAACCAATGATCCTGTAACTATTGCCCTTCGCTTGAAAAGCGCCTCAATAAACCAGAATAGAATGAATGCCGAAAAAATGGAAACTACATAGTAGAATACATAGGCAAAACGGTCGAGTGCCCTGAATTGCCTTATAAATGCAAAATGGTTAAGGAGCTCCTGCATATTCCATCGCCATGGCAGACACATCGAAAAAAGCAATACCGGAATAGAAGCAATAACTGCAATCAATAGAAAAACCGGGATAACCGGAATATTTTTTTGATAGGTTGTTTTACGCAAATTGTACATCACTGATAGTACTACTGAAAAAATGATCCCTAAGTCTGCTACAATTCCGATGTATGCATATCCCCGGGAAGTACGGCTGAGTATTCCTCCCAAACCAAAATTTCTCAAATAACTCCAGGAAGGTGGAAGGAAAACACTTGCTCCGGAAGCATAGCTGTGAAAAAAGCCCCAGGGAATTTTAATCCTGTCAGTTATTGGATCGGTAAAAAACATAAATCCCTGAATCGCAATAAATGGAAGAATGAAACCAGCAAGCATCCACAAAAAACGATTGCTTATTTTCCGGAAGGAGATGAATTCAAAAACCACGAGCACAGTCACATACGCAAGAATGAATGCACCTGCCATAGCCAGATAATAAAGGTGCGTAAGGCCAAATAAAAAAACCATGCCTGAAAGCAAAAACATCCACTTGATCATGCTTGCAGATTGCTGCATTCTAAAAAGGATATAAAGCAGCATCGGGGTAAAAAAAACATACGCTAAACTGTAGTGTCCTGTCATTCGCTGCAACTGTGGCGACACAATTGTGATAGCTATGGCTGCAGGAATGGCAAACCACCACTTCACTTTTAATTCATAAAGCAGCAGGTAGATAAAGACTGCTGACAAGATCAATGAAATAAACATGATGTAGTTAATGATTGCAACGCTGTACAACGAGACATCAAAAAGATGGACCTGAATTAAACCAAGTAAAAAAGCTACGGGAAGCTGCAGATCGGCATACATTACATGCTCTCCATACGGATAATTCATTCCTGTAAAATGAAGGCCCCCATCAAATCTAACATAGTATGCCAGGGAATAATAATTACGGATGCCATCACCACCTCCTGAAAAATAATAAAGATTGGGTTGCAGCACCATCGGACCGAAACACCAGGCAATTACCATTAACATGAGGAAAACCAGCAGGGCAATATTGATTCTCTTATCCTCCATAAAAAATTGCCGGTGATCATTCATAGGTTAATCATGTGCAGATTTTTTTTAGACTTACATGGTTCTACTCAGCTTAGGAGACATAACACATTTTGGAATCCTTTACATCAATCATTTCATGAGATGTTACCTTATGCCTTTTGTGTTACCTCTTAGTAGTATTTTCTCTCCAGTATGCTTTTCAAACTGTTCCACCAGATATTCTATCAAAATATTTTCCATTGAATTATGATATCGAATGAATTTCTAATCATGTTCTTTCAGATATTCTTTATAGCCAGCCTGTTCCAACTCCTGTGCCTTATCTTCCACACTGTTCTTCAATTTATTTTTATAGGCGATAAGCTTTTCAGCAATAATTCCCCCATCCGTAAGGGCCAGTATCTGCAATGCAAGAAGACCTGCATTAAGAGCCCCATTAATAGCCACAGTGGCCACCGGAACACCCTGTGGCATTTGCACAATGGAATACAACGAATCAATTCCACTCATTGCCTTTGACTGCACCGGTACACCTATCACCGGAAGGTGTGTGATTGCTGCAACCATTCCCGGCAAATGAGCTGCACCTCCTGCACCTGCGATAATTACTTTAATACCCTGTCCTGCCGCAGACTTCGCAAAGCTCACCATCCGCTCAGGTGTACGGTGTGCCGAAACAATGGTAAGCAGGTAACTCACTTTGAATTCGTCGAGTATCGATGCTGCCTCCTGCATTACCTGCAGGTCGCTGTCGGAACCCATGATGATGGCTACTTGTGCTTGTTCTGTATTTGCCATGATGAATAACTAAATGTGAATAATGGTTTAAAAAAACAATTTCGCAACTGGTTTAGAAAATAACATGAAACCATATTTTTCATTTCGGTTACGGTAATTTTCTGATAGCACAATGTGCCTGTACCCATTTTGCTTTCTTCTTTGCTTCTTTTACAGTATCGGAGAGTATGGTAATGTGTCCGAGCTTTCGCATGGGTCTTGATTCTTTTTTACCATACAGGTGTACATACACCCCGGGCAGCTTCAAAATCTCCGCATATCCGTGCAGGTAATAAGGCCCAGAAAAATCAGGTGCTCCCAACAGGTTAATCATTACTGCAGGTTTAATAATGGAAGTGTTTCCTAATGGCAGTCCAAGGAGGATTCGCAGCAACTGTTCATACTGCGAAGTGTAACATGCTTCTATTGTATGATGACCGCTGTTATGCGGACGAGGTGCCATTTCATTTACAAACCAGCGATCTGCTTTATCTAAAAATAATTCGATGGCAAAAATTCCTACACCGTTCATCGATTCCACTACTTTCATTGCGATCTCATTTGCTTTCTTCAACAAACTTTTATTCAGCGAAGCAGGACAAACAAGCATTGTTACCAGGTTTGCCACGGGATCGAATTCCATTTCCACCGGTGGAAAGCAGGTGATATCGCCGTGTTGATTTCTTGCAACAATAACAGATACTTCTTTTTTGCATTCGATAAATGCCTCGAGCACTGCGGGTGTTTTAAAAGGAATTTTGCCATCCTTCAATACATCCGACGCATTCATGATCTGCACTCCCCTGCCATCGTAACCCTCCTTCCTCGATTTTGCAACAAATTTTTTCCATCTGAATGATTTAATCGCTGCTGCCCATTCGCCTGCACCATTTACCAATTGAAACTTTGCTGTTGGAATGTTATGATCAAGATAAAACTGCTTTTGCAACCCCTTGTCCTGTATGATTTGCAGAATCTGTGGTGATGGGATCAAAGTCTTACCCTCTCTTTGCAATTCAAACAGTGGTTGGATGTAAATATGTTCAATCTCGTAGGTGAGCACATCTGCAACTTCACCCAGCCGCCTGATAGGACCAGCCTCTGCTATGCTTCCCACGATATGGTCATGGGCTATTACCGAAGCAGGACATTCTTTGTCTGCATCCACAATAATGCATTCAACATTGTACCGCAATGCTTCTTCAATGAACATCCGTCCAAGCTGGCCTCCTCCAATTACACCAATCACGGGTTTATTTTTCATAATGAATACGCTATGCAATTGCAAAGGACGCAAAGGATTTGCAAAGACACAAAGAATACGACCTAAAATTCAGATTGCTGGCCTTAAAAGAAAACATCCCGTTCCGAAGAAGCCGGAAAGGGATGTTTCATCATTCACTGCAATTTGCAATTCTAACCTGCTACGCTAAAAAAAATATGAATGCCATGAACAGATTCTTATTCACTATTTACTAGAACCCATCTCCAATTGGTGCGTCATGCTGAATTTATTTCAGCATCTGCCAAATTCCTTTAGATTCCGAAACAAGTTCCCAATGACCTCGCTGTTTTGGCTTTTGCGATGGCGACTCATCTTCTACCATACTTTGCCACGCACTGAATCATTGCGATACATCCTATCACCTTCTTTCACACCAAAGGCCTGGTAAAACTCAGGCATGTTAGACAGCGTGCCTACTACACGGTATTTGCCGGGAGAATGAGGATCCATTACCAACCGGCGTTTCTGCTCCTCAGGACGGAAGGAACCTGCCCATACTTTTGCAAAGCTGATAAAGAAGCGTTGATCAGGAGTAAGGCCATTGATCACCATCGTATCCTGTGCACTCCTTGGTGTTGCTTTCTTGAATGCATAGTAGGAAATAGTAAGTCCGCCTAAATCAGCAATGTTTTCACCTTGTGTTAACTCACCATTAATGAAGAAACTATCTATTGGCGAATAGGCATTGAATTGTTCAGTGATCAGTTTGGTGCGCGTATCATATTGTTCTCCGTCTGATTTTGTCCACCAGTCTCTAAGGTTTCCTTCAGCATCATACTGACGGCCCTGGTCGTCAAAACCATGCGTTACTTCATGTCCGATCACTGCACCAATGCCACCATAATTCACTGCATCATCACCATCAGCATAAAAGAAGGGAGGTTGCAAAATGGCTGCGGGAAAAACAATTTCATTATTGGTTGGATTGTAATAGGCATTCACAGTTTGTGGTGTCATCAGCCATTCGGAACGGTCAACGGTTGTTCCAAGCTTATTTAAGTTTCTGCGAACTTCAAATTCAATAGAACGAGCAACATTTAGAATGAAAGGACCTTTATCAATTTCAACCGATGAATAATCGCGCCACTTATCAGGATATCCTACTTTAATCATCAGCTTGCTGAGTTTCTTCTGAGCATATTCTTTGGTGCTATCAGTCATCCAATCCACTTTTGCAATGCGCTCACCGTATGAATCGATAAGGTTATGAATGAGCCCGAGCATTCTTTCTTTCGATTCAGGTGTGAAGTTAGTTTTCACGTATTCCTGGCCTACCAGTTCACCCAAACAGAAATTTTCAAGGTCCTGGATGCGCTTCCATCTTGGATCTATCTGCTCAATACCACGAATAGTTTTGCTGTAGAAATTAAAATCTTCATTGGCATAATCAGTACTGATGTTTGATGCCCCACTGTTAATCAGCTGGTAATTATAATAGGTTTTCCAATCATCTATTGAAGCTGACTTTAATACATCACTCACTTGTTTTAAATACAATGGTTGATTCACAATCAGCGAATCAAAAGATTTCAGCTCGAGTGTTTTAAAATAAAGGTCCCAGTTAATGCCCGGATAATTCTTATGCAAGTCCGCAGCAGACATTTTATTATAGGTAGCGTATGGATCGCGTTGCTGCACACGTGTCATCGAAACTTTTGCCAGTCCGGTTTCAATTCTTATAACAGTCGCTGCGTTCTTTTCAGCAACAGCCACATCGCTTCCCATCAGGGTAAAGTATTTACTGATGTGCTTTGCATATTCATCCCTGATCTGCTTAGATTTTGCGTCAGTCAGAAAATAATAATCCCTGTCGGGAAGACTGATGCCTGTCTGGGACATATACAAAATATAATTCTTGCTGTTCTTTTGATCCTGATCAACATAGATCGTAAGCAGCGCAGTTGAATTCACGAAGTTGGAATGAGCCGTAAAGCGAATTACGTCGTCGGTAGTTTTAAAGGCTGCAATAGAATCGAACCAGGGTTTTAACGGTTCAATACCAGCCTGGTCGATAGCTGCTGAATCCATCCCTGTTGAGAAGAAATCACCCACTTTCTGGGCACTGCTTCCTTTTGCTGCATTCTTATCGGCAGCCGCAGCTTCGAGCACTTTCTTTAATTTGCTCCGCACAGAATCATCAACTACTTCGAACGAACGCCTGGAGCTTTCAGTGGCAGGTATGGGGTTGTTACTGATCCATTTTGCATTTACATATTCGTAGAAATCATCGGCAGGAACAAATGACGAATCGAAGGCAGCTACATCAATAGCTGTATAATCTTTACTCATTTCTTTTTTAGCAGGAGTGCAGGATGCAAAGATCAACATACCGGCTAAGGGGGCAAGCAATAATTTCTTCATGAATGAATGGGGAATTTTAGTTGGCTAAAGGGTTGAGTCGGAGATCGCAGGAATCTGCTGAATGGTAAATGAAATGCCTGCGGCCTTAATTTGGCGGCGCAAAGATAATAGGGTTTAGAAACTATTGACTTCCTGGTGCCATTATTTCGGCGAAAGCACCTCATTTTTCGACAAAAAATGGTAGCAGGAGACCTATAGATTAAATAATACCACATGAAGGGTTGCTATTATCCTACTGATCCATAAAAATTACTTCCTGATTTTTTTATAAACCCCTTTGTAAACGAATTGAGTACCTGGTGAGTTTTACTTTGCATCGCAAGATTTCAGACACTACCTATTGGTGAACTGTAACATCACCCGCTGTTTTATCATTTTTTCGTCAAAAAAATTATTCCCTGTAGCATAATTATAAAATGATGGCGTTTATTTGCTTTTACAGACCCTAAGTTCTTATCATATGATTCATCTTCTTTTGCAATACCTGGTTATAGTGATAATTTTTACTTCTCCGGCAAACGCTCAGTTTCATTTTGTGCCGGCAATCATTCAACTTTCGAATGGAGACACCATCGATGGATGGATTGATGATGCCGGATTGGAGAGCACTCCCAATCGAATTCGGTTTCAGCAAAACCCTGATGAAAGATCCGGGACATTTTACTATGCATACCAGATTTCAGGTTTTAAGATGAAAGACGGTGTAAGCTATTACAGTTATACTGGAGACATTGATTCAGCCCACATCATGGTGAAGAAAAAAAAATCGACTCCAAAGCCGCAACAGTTTACCGACAATATGTTTATGAGAGTGCTGGTTGAAGGCAGAGTGCGTTTACTTTACGGAACAGATAAAAACCACACTGCTCACTATTTCTTATGGCCTCCTAAAGGCACTATGGAAGAGTTGCATTATTTCCAAATTATTTCTTATTCCGAAGGAACTACAAGAGGCATGTATGAGGATATGCAGGCCCATCGTACCGAGAAAAAATTATACAAGCAACAACTGCTGGTCGCGTTTGCAGATAATAAAGCTATATATGAAAAGCTGGCCGATGCCAATGTTCGTTATTCAAAACATGATTTTATTAAATGGATTACGGCCTACAATCAATCCTACCGGGAACCTGCAGGAACATTCTCGAAACCCGGAAATGATGCTATGGGAGATCAGTAAAATAAACCGACTGTATAACATTGAAATGATCTCTTCCTCCGCATTCAACACTTAAAAAAAATGCTATAGGAATTAATGTTGCTTAAAAGGGAGGAAGTGAAATCAGAAAGATTCAATGAGCGCAACGGCATATGCTGTAACACCTTCTTCTCTTCCGATAAACCCCATCTTTTCATTGGTGGTGGCTTTGATGGAAATATCATCCTGAGGAATTTCCAGCACCTCTGCCAGCGCTTTCTTCATGGCAGGAATATGAGGGTTTATTTTTGGTTGCTCAAGACAAAGTGTTGCATCAATATTTCCAACCTTATACTTTTTCCCAGAAAGCTGCTTCATTACGTTTTTCAGCAACTCTTTACTATCAATGTTTTTGTACTGATCATCGGTATTGGGGAAATGAAAACCGATATCCCGCAAACCTGCTGCACCCAGCAATGCATCGCAGATCGCATGAATGAGTACATCAGCATCGGAATGTCCTGTAAGGCCCCTTGAAAATGGAACCACTACCCCACCTAGTACCAAAGGTCGTTCTGAGGACAGCTGGTGAACATCGAAACCAAAGCCAATTCTGACAGACAAAATTGAATGTATTTAATCAGGATGGAGACTGTTCGAACAGAAAACTATTACTCTTCACTGTCTGAAGGAGCTTCTTCAGGCGTGTTCTTCATGGCATCAAAATCAAACAGCAAAGAAAAACGCAACGTGTTATCAAGCGGAGTTTTTTGACTGGAGGTGGGAATCAGGTAAGAGAAGTTCAAACCAAACACATTGTACTTTATACCAAATCCTGCAGTAATATACTGACGGGCCCCTTTACTTTTATCTTCATAAAAAAATCCTGCACGAACAGAAAACAATTCACGGTACCAGTATTCAGCAGCAGTTGAAATCATGATTTCACGCATTTCTTCTGAGAATCCGCCGGGAGCATCGCTGAATGACTGAAAGATACCTTCAGGCACTGAGAGACTGCGATAAGTGCCGGCAGAATCGGGTGTAGGCACGAGCAATTTATTAAGGTCAAGATCAAAAGATAATTTATTGTACTCATCAAATTCGAATGTTACATCGCCGCCTAAACCGAGATTACACGGAAGGAAATCCTTATTTTCTGCAGACTCTGTATAAGTGATTTTGTTTCCGATGTTGGCAATGGTTGCTCCTATGCTATAAGAACCCTTTGTCTTACCGAATTTGGCCGGATGGGTATAGAAAGTGGAGATATCAGCCTTTACCGCCTTACCTGCTTTAATGGGAACATTATTCACTACATAAGAAGCCGCCAGGTTTGAGTAAACAAATCCCAGGTTTAGCCCTACACTGAAATGGTTGGCCAGCTTTCTTGAGTATCCAAGATCAATGGCAAACTCCTGTGGATTAAAATCGCCGATAATATTTCCGGTAGCGCTGGTAAACGTAATACTACCCAATGAAAAATACCTTAATCCAAAAGCAAGTGCCTGGTTTTCGGTTACCTTATAATAGCCACCGAG